>CAMDKB010000134.1 GCA_945901195.1 Rhizobium sp. Q54 | reverse complement strand
GGCTGTCGCTCCAACCTTCCCCGACCTCCGACGCATCCGCCTTTAAGAGGATGCGCGCCTTCGTCAACAATTGCGCCGAGCGCTTGCCCGAGCGGATCAAAGCGGTAAGTTGATCACGCTCCCGGCGCTCAACCGCACAACGTACTTCTTGACGCCAATCTCTTTCTCCGACACGAATCATCTCAATCGCTGATAACAGCGACAGTGATTCAGAGGCTCCCGCCAAAATCAACGACGGGGACCACTAGCAAATAGTAGAGTTGAAGGGGGTGGCTTGACCCATATCAAGGTTGCGAATCCCAACGCTTCATAAGGCTTGAGTTGCCGGTACCCTCTCGCCGGTCGATGGGACTTCTCATGACCATGACATATCCACCCGCTAAATCCCTGAGGGCAGGCGAAACCCTTGGCGTTGCCATTGCCGCTGCGTCTGCCTTGTTGATGATTTTTATTACAGCGCGAACCCTGGACGGAGCCTATGCGTTCCACGCTTTTGTCGGTTTTGTTGCCGCAGTCGCCGCTATTTTTGCTATTGGCAATCGATACATGTCGCGTTCTGCGGAGCCGCCGCAGCAAGAGATCGGAGGAAAGCCGAACTACAATATTGGCCCTGTGAAATTTGCCACCGTTGCCGCGATGTTCTGGGGCATTGCCGGTTTCACGATCGGACTGGTGCTGGCGCTGCAGCTTGCTTTTCCTGTCCTGAATTTTGATCTGCCGTGGACGAATTTTGGGCGGTTGCGGCCATTGCATACATCGGCGGTCATCTTCGCATTTGGCGGGAATGTCCTGATTGCGACGTCGTTTTACGTGGTCCAGCGGACGTGCCGCGCACGGCTGGCGGGCGAGCTGTCACCCTGGTTTGTCGTTCTGGGCTACAACCTGTTCATCGTGATTGCGGGCACCGGCTACCTGCTCGGCATAACCCAGGGCAAGGAATACGCGGAACCGGAATGGTATGCGGATCTCTGGCTTACAATCGTCTGGGTTGTTTATCTGCTGGTATTTCTTGCCACATTGTGGAAGCGCAAGGAGCCGCACATTTACGTGGCGAACTGGTTCTATCTGGCCTTCATCGTGACGATCGCTGTCCTGCATCTGGGTAACAATGCGACCATCCCCGTCTCGATCCTGTCACCTAAATCCTACATCGTCTGGTCTGGCGTCCAGGATGCGATGTTCCAGTGGTGGTATGGCCATAATGCCGTCGGCTTCTTCCTGACGGCAGGCTTCCTCGCGATTATGTATTATTTCGTGCCCAAGCGCGCCGAGCGGCCCATCTATTCTTACAGATTGTCGATCATTCACTTCTGGGCGCTGATCTTCCTTTATATCTGGGCCGGTCCCCATCATCTCCATTACACGGCGTTGCCGGATTGGGCGCAGACACTTGGGATGACCTTTTCGATCATCCTCTGGATGCCCTCATGGGGTGGCATGATCAATGGCCTGATGACGCTTTCGGGCGCATGGGACAAACTTCGTACAGATCCTGTCCTGCGCATGATGGTCGTTTCAATCGCCTTCTATGGCATGTCGACCTTTGAAGGGCCGTTGATGTCGATCCGGGCTGTCAACTCGCTCTCCCACTACACGGACTGGACAATTGGCCACGTGCATTCGGGTGCGCTGGGTTGGGTTGCCTATGTTTCCTTCGGCGCAATCTATTGCCTCGTGCCATGGCTGTGGAATCGCAAGGAACTCTATTCGCTCAAGCTGGTGAACTGGCACTTCTGGATTTCGACACTTGGCATCGTCTTCTACATTTCGGCCATGTGGGTATCCGGTATTCTCCAGGGTCTGATGTGGCGGGCCTACACGCAGCTTGGCTTCCTTGAATATTCCTTCGTAGAGACGGTGGAAGCCATGCACCCCTTCTATCTGATCAGGGCGCTGGGTGGCGGGCTCTTCCTCACCGGGTCGTTGATCATGATCTACAACATCTGGATGACCATTTTTAATGTGGAGGCGAGCTCGGAAGCCAGCGTTTCACAGGTGAATGTCGCCCTTTCTCCCTCTGCAGCGTGAGGCTCACATGTCGACAAAACGAGAATCACTCTGGAGTAAACATCGCATTCTGGAGACCAATTCCATCTTGTTGCTGCTAGGCATTCTGCTGGTTGTCTCGATCGGCGGACTGGTGGAAATCGCCCCCTTGTTCTATTTGCGTTCGACGATCGAGAAGGTGCCGGGGATGCGGCCCTATACGCCTCTCGAACTTGCGGGGCGTGCGATTTACGTTCGCGAAGGTTGTTACAATTGCCATTCGCAGATGATCCGCACGCTGCGCGACGAAGTGGAGCGGTACGGTCATTATTCCCTCGCCGCCGAGAGCATGTACGACAAGCCTTTCCAATGGGGTTCCAAACGCACGGGGCCGGATCTGGCGCGTGTCGGCGGCAAGTATTCCGACGAGTGGCATCTGCAGCATTTGACCGCGCCGCGCAGTCTCGTGCCCCAGTCGATCATGCCCGGCTATCCCTTCCTGGCGCGGGCGGAACTGCAGTTCGACGATATCGCGATGCACCTGAGAGCCAACCGCATCGGTGGCGTGCCTTATACCGATGAGCAAGTTGCGAATGCGGCGGCCGACATGAAGGCCCAATCCGTGCCGGATGATCCCAATGGAGAGGCGTTCTCAAAACGTTATCCCACGGCGGTGGCGCGCGACTACGACGGCAACCCCAAAGTCACCACCGAAGCGGATGCGCTGATCGCCTATCTGCAGGTACTCGGCACTTTCGTTGATTTCAAATTGTACGACGGCAAAGCCAATATTCGCTGAGAGGATCAGATGGACAGCACCTACAGACTTCTAGCCTCCTTCGCGCAATCGGCAGGCGTTCTTTATTTCATGGGGATATTCGCAGCAGTCGTCGTTTATGCCCTGTGGCCATCCAACAAGAGCCGTTTCGACGAAGCGGCGCGCATGCCCTTGAGAGAGGACTAAGCCATGTCTCACGATACTGCACATGGTGGTGACAGGTCGGTTGCCGAAAAGATCGATGCGGCGACAGGCCAGACTATCCGTTCGCACGAATGGGATGGCATAACCGAACTTAATACGCCTCTTCCGCGCTGGTGGATCAATATCTTTTACGCGACGATCATCTGGTCCATTGGCTACTGGATAGTTTATCCATCGTGGCCGCTGGTATCCGACTATGCGCGTGGGGTCATCGGTTATTCCTCGCGTGAGGATGTCTCCGCTGACCTTGATGCAATCAAGGCCTTTCGTGCAAAACAGGCGACCGGACTCGAAAAGGCATCACTTGAAGATATCGCCAGGACTCCCGACCTGCGCCGTGTTGCGCTGGCCGCAGGCAGGGCAGCTTTTGGTGATAATTGTGCGCCTTGTCATGGCGCCGGCGGGGCAGGGGCGCTGGGCTATCCCAACATCAACGACGACGACTGGTTGTGGGGCGGTTCGCTCGATGCCATCCATCAGACTTTGACCAATGGCATTCGCGCTGCAGGAAACGACAAGACTCGCATTGGCCTGATGTCAGCTTTTGGCCGTGACGGCGTCCTCAAGACAGATGAAGTGCGCGCAGTCGCCAATCATTTGCGCACGCTGGCAAAACTCGCGCCGGAAAAAAATTACGACCAGGCAAAAGGGGCAAAAATATTCGCAGATAATTGCGCCAGCTGCCATGGACCGCAAGGCAATGGCTCGCTTGAATTTGGCGCCCCGAACCTGTCCGATGGCATCTGGCTCTTCGGCTCCAATCTGGCTGACATCATTGAAACCGTCACGAATGGCCGTCAGGGCGTCATGCCAGCCTGGGGAGGCCGCCTTGATCCAGTCATCATCAAAGCGCTGTCTGTCTACGTTCAGTCGCTTGGAGGGGGCAAATAAGTGAGTGTCACCGGCGCGGACGATGATGGCCCGCTCTATGCGTCGTCAAAGAAAGTGTATCCGCAGAAAGTGACCGGACCATTCCGGCGCATGAAATGGATGATCTTGATCTTCGCTCTTGGCGTTTATTATCTTCTGCCATTCGTACGCTGGAATCGGGGACCAAACCTGCCCGATCAGGCGGTGCTCGCTGATCTACCAAACCGGCGCTTCTATTTCTTCTTCATCGAACTCTGGCCACAGGAAGTTTATTATTTCACCGGCCTTCTGGTGATCGCCGCGCTGGCGCTGTTTCTGATGAATTCCATCGCCGGCCGCATCTGGTGCGGCTATCTGTGTCCACAGACCGTCTGGACTGATCTTTTCCTCGCCGTCGAACGCTTCTTTGAAGGCGACCGTCGTGAGCGCATCAAGCGGGACGAGGCGCCGCTGAATATGGACACGATCCGCCGGAAGGTCGGCAAACACGCGGTATGGCTGTTGATCGCCTGGTGGACCGGGGGCGCATGGGTGCTTTACTTCGCAGATGCCCCAACCCTTGTGCGTGATCTCGCCACCTTCAAGGCCCCTGCTGCTGCCTATCTGTGGATCGCCATACTCACCTTCACGACCTATACGCTGGCCGGCATCATGCGCGAGCAGGTTTGCATCTACATGTGTCCGTGGCCCCGCATTCAGGCAGCCCTGACGGATGACGACGCCTTGAACGTAACCTATCGCTATGATCGCGGCGAACCGCGCATGTCGGTGAAGGAAGCGGCACGGGCGAAATCTGCAAGCCAGCCTGCTGGTGATTGTGTCGATTGTCATCAATGTGTTGCAGTCTGCCCGACAGGCATAGATATTCGCGATGGCGCGCAGCTTTCCTGCATCCAGTGCAGTCTTTGCATTGATGCGTGTGATAACGTCATGACAAAAATTGGCAGGCCAAAAGGCCTGATAGTCTATGATACCGATGGCAATGTGCAACGCCGGATTGCCGGTGAAACGCCTGTTTACAAGCCCATTCGCGCACGCACGCTGATATATGCCGCCATAATATCGATTGTTGGCGGCGCGATGCTGTATCAATTGGCGACGCGTTCTACGGCTGCCATATCAGTGTTGCATGAGCGCAATCCGTTGTTCGTTCGCCTCACGGATGGCTCCGTACGCAACGCCTATACGATCAGGGTGTCTAACAAGCGCCCGGAGAACCGGTCCTTCGCAATCACTGTGCAGGGCGTGCCGGGAGCCGTGTTGACAGTACCAGAAGCTGCGCCGACCGCCGATTATCGCGCGGTGGTCACGGTTCCACCCGATACGACCCGCGAAGTCAGGGCTTTCGTGACGGTGCCGCGGGATGTTCCGATGCAGAAAAGCCAAAGCATCGTAATCACGGCCTCAGATCTGTTTGCTGGCGAAGTCGTCAATGCAAGCGATCACTTTATGGGACCGTGAAGCAGGCCAATGTGTTGTGTTGGAGGCATGATAATGAGTGATCTGATCAATGAACCGCGGCCCTCCGCCGTTCGCGAGCGCACCCTGACCGGCGGGAAAGTTCTCGCATGTCTCGGCGCGTTCTTTGTCGTTGTTGCATCGGTCAATGCCGTGATGATGACAATAGCCATCAAGACTATGCCCGGCGTCGATGCCAAAAGCGCCTATGAGGCAAGCCAGACCTATAACGCCGCTATTGCGCGTGCGCATGAGCAGGACGAGCGCGGCTGGCGCGCCGACGTAGTCATTGGCCGGTCGGGACCAGATCGTTCCGTCAGGCTTGAATTGAAAGACCGCAACGGCGCGCCGGTTCGTAAACTCGACCTGCAGGCGACGCTGGCGCATCCGGCTGATCGCAAGGCAGACTTGACTACGATCATGGCCGAAGTTTCGCCGGGTATTTATCAGGGAGCCTTCTCCGGCGTGCATCAAGGAGAATGGAATCTGCAGCTGCTGGGCAGGGATGACGAGCGTGAGATGTATCGCTCCCATTCGCGTGTGAAGCTTTAAACGGAGATCAACTGCATGAGCATGGCGAACGCCATCGACTGTTCGGCTTTTATCTGGCATGTGGGTCCCGGACGCGCCCGTATGGACATAGCCATCGATGGAATTCGCTGCGCAGGTTGCGCGACGGCAATTGAAAGAGGTTTGTCCAGTGAGCCCGGTATATCGATCGCGCGCGTCAACTTTGCACTGAAGCGCGTTACCGTTGAATGGGACGAAGCTAAACTTGCCGGTGCACAAATTCTTCAGCGTTTGAAAGACATCGGCTATCAGGGCTATCCCTTCGCCAGCGGCGCAGCTGATGGCAATGAGGCGCGCGCAAGCGCATATCTTTTGCGCTGCCTGGGAGTCGCCGCGTTTGGCGCAATGAATATCATGTTGCTGTCAGTGTCCGTCTGGTCTGGAAATGTCAGCGATATTACGACCGAGACGCGGGATCTGTTTCATTGGCTCTCCGCCTTGATAGCCTTGCCCGTTGCGGCCTATTCCGGCCGGCCGTTTTTCGACAGTGCGCTGGCGGCCCTGCGCAATCGCAGTGTCAATATGGATGTGCCCATTACGCTTGGAATCGTTCTGGCGCTTGGCATGTCTGTTGTGCAGACGATGCAGCACGCAGAACACGCCTATTTCGACAGCGCTGTGATGCTGATCTTCTTCCTTCTCATCGGCCGGTTGCTCGACCAGATGATGCGCAAGCGCGCCCGCGACATGGCGGCCAATGTCGCCGCACTCAGAGCCGAGACGGCCACCCTTATTCGGGAAGATGGCTCGACTGCGGTTCTCCCGGTCCGGGCAGTCAATCCCGGTGATCGTGTACTGGTTTTGCCCGGCGAAAAAATCAGTGTCGATGGTCGCATCATTTCCGGTCGCTCGCATATCGATCAAAGCCTTGTGACAGGCGAGATAGCGCATTTGCCAGCGGCGGCAGGGGCCAAGGTTTATGGGGGCACGATCAATATCGACGGCGCGTTGACGATCGAAGTGACAGCCAGTCACGAAGGCACATTGCTCGATGAAGTGGAAGCGCTTCTGTCTCAGGCGACCGCTGCACGCTCCAAATATGTGTTGCTTGCTGACAGGGCAGCGCGGCTTTATGCACCGTTCGTGCACGCGACAGCGCTCGCGACCTTTACCGGCTGGATGCTGGCAGGCGAAAGCTGGGCGCATGCGCTTGTAATCGCCATCACGGTTCTCATCATTACCTGTCCCTGCGCGCTGGGGCTTGCCATTCCTGCTGTTCAGATTACGGCCGCCGGAGCTTTGTTTCGCAGCGGCGTCTTGTTGCGGAATGGCGATGCCATCGAGCGCCTGGCTCAGGCAGATACAATCGTCTTCGACAAGACCGGCACACTGACTTTACCACAGGCAGAATGGCTCAATCCAGCAGATGCATCCGCCGAAATCTGCGAGGCGGCTGGCCGGCTGGCCATGTCAAGCCGCCATCCGCTGGCGCAAGCGCTGGCTCACGCACTCAATTCAAGAAATCCATATGACAACGTAGAAGAAGTGCCCGGCAGTGGCGTACGCGTGATGCACGATGGCGTGGAGATGACCCTGGGCAGTGCCGAGTTCTGCGCGGCGAATGATCAGATAAGCAAAGCCCAGCTGCTCTATCCCGGCGCATCCTTTGTCGCCTTCCGCAAGGGGGCCGACATTGCCGTGTTTGCGCTTGGCCAGAAACTGCGTGCAGATGCGGTTGCTGTTGTTGAAGCGCTGAAAGCCCGTGGCTTGCG
Organism: Rhizobium sp. Q54; assembly: GCA_945901195.1. Taxonomy (GTDB): domain Bacteria; phylum Pseudomonadota; class Alphaproteobacteria; order Rhizobiales; family Beijerinckiaceae; genus Terripilifer. The sequence goes on along the minus strand of CAMDKB010000134.1, from coordinate 2,884 downwards.
TATCGAGATACTCTCCGGCGATTGTGATGAGGCCGTTGCGCCGATTGCCCGTGAGCTCAGTGTTTCAGATTATCTTTCATCCGTAACGCCTGCCAGCAAGATTGCGCGTCTCGAAATACTGCGCCAGCAGGGTCGCAAGACTCTCATGGTCGGCGATGGCCTCAACGATGCGCCCGCACTTGCTGCTGCGCATGTGTCGATGTCGCCAGTCTCTGCAGCGCATCTCTCGCAGACGGCAGCTGATGCCTTGTTTCTCGGCGAAAATCTTGGCCCGGTGGTTGAAGCCATCGATATTGCACGGCAGGGCCACAGACTGATGGTTCAAAATCTCTGGTTTGCCGTTCTCTATAATTTTGTCGCTGTTCCCCTCGCTATCGCCGGGCTGGCAACGCCGTTGATTGCAGCCATCGCCATGTCGTCGTCTTCCATGGTCGTAACGTTGAACGCGCTGCGTGCCCGAAACAGGAGCGCCACATGAACATCATCATTATCCTGTTGCCGCTGGCTCTCATGTTGGGGTTTGCTGGTTTGGCGGCGTTTCTCTGGTCCCTGAATACCGGCCAGTTCGAGGATCTGGAAGGCGCGGGCTGGCGTGTGTTGTCCGATGACGACCTGCAGCCTCCACGGTCGCCGTCAGTCCCCGCGCGCAAGGACACTGCTCCCTGACGCCACAACTTGCCCGACACACTTTCCCCGTATAGCTTGCTCTGCAAGAGCGGCAAGCCCGCGAAACCAAAAGCGACGGGGTAGATACGCCATGGCCAATCCGAAGATTTCGTTCGCCTGCACGCTGTATGATCGGCTGATGCCGCTTTATCTCGGCGAGGTGAAAGTTGAAGGGTTTGATGTCGAGTTCGAAGGGTCCCACGGCGTGCAGGGGGTCCGCTCCATATTCGACAAGGTCGGCGCAGGCGGTGGAACGGATGTGTCGGAAATGTCGAGTTCCGAATTCATCTCGGCAACTTCGGCTGGTACGAGCAAGCATGTCGCTATCCCTGTGTTTGTTTCCAGGGTGTTTCGGTCGGGCTACACATTCGTCAATACTGATCGGATCAAAACGCCCAAAGATCTGGAAGGCAAGAAAATTGGCGTGCCCCTGTTCACCATGTCCGCCGCCATAGCTGCACGCGGTCATCTGAGCGATGAATATGGTGTCAATTTCGATGATGTCGAGTGGGTGCAGGGCGGGATGAACCATCACGGTTCGCACGGAAGTCCTTCGGCGCCGCCGATGTTGAAGAAATGGAATATCACCAACAATCAGACCGAAAATTCGCTCAGTGATCTGCTGGCAGCCGGAAAGATTGATGCGGTGCTCGGCGCGCTCATCCCCGATTGTTTCGGCAAGGCGCATGGCATCAAACGGCTGTTTCCCGATTATCACGACGTCGAATTGCAATATTACCGGCGCACCCGTGTGTTCCCAATCATGCATCTTGTCGTCATCAAACGCGAAGTCCACGAGCAACATCCGCAGCTGGCGCAGGCCATGTTTACCGCGTTGAATGGCTCAAAGAAGATGGCGCTCGAACGCTTCATGGATGTCGGAAGTCTGCATTATATGGTGCCGTGGCTCATGCGCGACATGGAAGAGATCAACGAGGAATTTGGCGGAGATCCCTGGCCCTATGGCGTTGAGGCCAATCGTCCTACGCTGGAAGCCGTGACACGCTGGCTGCACGAGCAGGGATTGACGGCCAAAAAAATGGACGTCGATAAATTGTTTGTGTCCGTGAAATAGAGGAAACACGAGCTTGCGGAAGCGCTGCCATTTGTATGGAGGTATTCCTGACGCTGCGCTGCTTGCGCGCTCTCACTCAGCCGTAGATCATTCAGCTAAAAACCCGCCGCGTTCCGCAATGGAAGCGACGTCGCGCGCACCATGCAACACGCGCACAATCACGACTTCGGAATCTTTACAAAGATAGTAGATCGCATAATTGCTGTTGAACGTGACGCGTAACCCCGCCGACAATTGCTCGCGAGCAGGGTTGCCAAGCGGAAATGTCAACAGGCCGTAGAATGTCATTTCAATTCGATCAAGCAAGCGCGTGGCGGTCGCCTCAGACGCTTCGGAGGCGATGTAAGCCCAGATTTCCGCAAGGTCGGATTCCGCCGTTTCGGTCAGGCTGAGGGAATACGGCTGGCTAATAACTTTCTCCCCCGCTCAATAATATCGTTCAGGTCAAATTTTTTAACACGTCCCGCCGCCACATCAGCCAATCCCTTGTCGATGTCGGTTTTCAGCGCGGCGAGTTCCTGAAGCTGCAAGGCGCGCTTCATTTTCCAGTCGCGAATGGCCTCTCGGATGACTTCACTGGTGGAAGCGTAATCGCCTTCGGCAACCGCGCCTTTAACACAGGCGGCCATGTCGGTTGGCAAGGTGATGGTCAGCCTTTCGATCTCGGACATTTTCTGTCTCCTGCCAAGTTTCAGGAGCATACTTTATCATACTTGTTATGTAGGTGGGAGAATTTCGGCGCTGCCGCGAACCACAATTTCGAATTATTCATGCAGCGGCAAAGTCGTTGAAATTCAATTAGTCAAGCAGGGAGAAAACGTCTCCCGCTCTCATCGTAAGGCCGCCGTCTTGCGTCGCCTGTCGAAATCAATGCGGGCTGGTTGGAAAACATCCACCCAGGCATCCCGGATCGCCATCGGCGTCCAGGATGGCTGATCATGCAGCGCTTACTTCGCAGCCACCAGCTCGCGCTCGACCGCTTTGGCAGGCGCGGGATCTTTCAGGTTCAGGATGCGCCGGGCGTTGTCGTAAAAGATCTTCTGCTTGTCAGCGTCGGAGAGCTCAATTTCTGCAAGCAGCTTCAGCGCCGTCGCCGGGTCCCAGCAGGGATAATCAGTGCCGTACATGACACGGTCGATCCCG
>CAMDKB010000133.1 GCA_945901195.1 Rhizobium sp. Q54 | reverse complement strand
GCTATCACCGTCGATGCCGCCTCGACGGTCAGGTTGCTGGAATCAATGGAATTGGCCTGGCCATTGATGGTGCTCATCCATGTCTATCTCGACAACGCGCGGTATCATCACGCCAGGCTCGTGCGCGACTGGCTGGCGCGGCCCGGCCGCGGGATCAAGCTCCATTTCATCCCTGTTTATTGCCCGCACCTAAACCCGATCGAGCGGCTGTGGGGCGTCATGCACAGGAATGTCACGCACAACAAGACCTACGCGACATGCGCCGAGTTCGCAGATGCAACGCTGGGGTTTTTGCGAGAAAAGGTTCCGCGAAACTGGTCGCTGTTCCGAAGTTCGGTCACCGACAATTTTCGTGTCATCAATCCAAAGGATTTTCGGGTTGTGAACTGATCAGAGGATAGTTAAATTCGCGAAGAGTTTTTAGAAATGCCTTATAGAACTTTCAAAGAGCCTAGTATCCGACCATTTGAAAGTAATCAGTGTATTTTGCAGCGTGTCAACTGGTAAAAAAGGCTTAACAAAATCATCAACTAAGGATGACATCACTCAGTAACTTTATGTTCAGGCTGATAATTACGGCCGCGATCAATACTGCGAGCGCCGTCTGCCATTTTGCAGCCACCAGCACGCCAAGCATTTTACGCGACGCGGTGAACCAGACCAGCGGCACCACGGCGAAGGGCAGGGCGAGGGAGAGGACAACCTGACTCATGATGAGAAGTTTGCCAGTGTAGGCTTCTCCTCCAATTATTGTAACGCCCGCCGCAGGAATCAGTGCGATGCCACGTGTGACGAGGCGGCGATGGATCGGTTTCATCTTCAGATGCACAAATCCTTCCATCACGATCTGGCCGGCCAGTGTCGCTGTGACTGTCGAATTCAATCCGCAGGCAAGCAGGGCAATGCCGAAAAGATGAGCGGCCATTACGGTGCCGAGCAGGGGAGCCAGCAATTCGTGCGCTTGTTGCAGTTCGGCGACGTCCGTTCGCCCCTTGGCGTTGAAGGCAGCAGCAGCCAGCAGCAGGATGGAGCCATTGATCAGCAATGCAAAGGTCAATGCGATGGTTGAATCCAGAGTGGCGAAACGAATGGCTTCACGCTTGTCGGCGAGTTCAGGCCCGATCTTGCGCGTCAGAACTATTCCGGAATGCAAATAAAGGTTATGCGGCATGACGGTCGCGCCGAGAATGCCAAGGGCAAGATAAAGCATTTCAGGATTTGTCACGAGTTCGGCGCGCGGAACGAGGCCGCCCAATATGGCGGCAATCTCCGGTTTGGCGAGGAACAATTGGCCTGCAAACGCTATGGCGATGACAATCAACAGTGCGAACACAAAAGCTTCCAGCTTTCGGAATCCCAGATTTTGCAGAGCCAGCACTAAAAAGACATCAAGCGCTGTGAGCAATACGCCCCAAAACAGAGGCAGGCCGAACAACAATTGAAGGCCGATGGCCGTACCGATAACTTCGGCCAGATCGGTGGCGATGATGGCGGCTTCTGCGATCAGCCAGAGCACAAAAGTGACTGGTCGAGGGAATCGGGCGCGGCAAGCCTGTGCCAGATCCATCCCGGTGGCGACGGCCAGCCGTGCCGAGAGGGCCTGAAGAAGGAGCGCCATCAGGCTGGAAAGGACTGCAACGAAGAGAAGCGCCGTGCCAAATTTCGAGCCGCCTGCAAGGGCCGTCGCCCAATTGCCGGGGTCCATATATCCGGTGGCAACCAGGTATCCAGGACCAAGGAAGGCCGCAAAACGCCTTAGTTTTGTCCCGCTGACATTTACCGTGCCGTGAGATTCCGGCAGGGAAAGACGTTTATCTGTCTGCAACGCAGACACTCCCATCAGTGTGCTCGTCATACAATCCCTCGCCAGGCATTGGAGGCTGGGCCCGTCTTGTTGACCGTATTGATGGTCGTCCCCAACACATTATCAGTCGTCTTGGACAAGCTGGACGTAAGGCAGAACATCCCGCGTGTCGCGCAAACGACCGCTTCTGGTCGGCAAACAACCACTATTATCCAAGTGTAGCATAGGCTACACTTCACATACAAGGCTTTCTTTTAGGGCCTATGCAACGGTGAGATTGACGTGTACGCGTGTTGGCTCCCTGTATCGGTCCGGCACAGTGTTCGGGGGAAGAGCCTCTGAAATGTTGCATGAGTGCAACAGCCCTTAAATCATTCGAATTTTGCCATTGTCTGCCGAATTCTGCGCCGCGTTTGTGCCATAAACGCCGCGCTAAGGTCATTCGTCTAAGGTCAGTCCATACGTTTGGAGCGCATGCAGTGTGTGCGCGTGACCCGGTCGATGCCCGGGGCTTGGTCTGGCAAAGCAGGATACGAGTATGGACGATCGCGTGTTTGACAAGAAGAAGCTCCCCTCGCGTCATGTAACGGAGGGGCCGGCGCGTGCTCCCCATCGTTCCTATCTTTATGCCATGGGGCTTACTCGCGAGCAGATTCATCAACCGCTGGTCGGTGTTGTTTCCGCGTGGAACGAAGCGGCTCCTTGCAACATTGCATTGATGCGCCAGGCGCAGGCCGTGAAAAAAGGCGTTGCTTCGGCTGGCGGAACGCCGCGCGAATTCTGCACCATTACCGTAACTGACGGTATTGCCATGGGCCATCAGGGCATGAAGGCCTCGCTGGTGTCACGCGAAGTGATCGCCGACTCAGTTGAACTCACCATGCGCGGCCATTGCTACGATGCGATTGTCGGACTTGCCGGTTGCGACAAGTCGCTGCCAGGCATGATGATGGCTATGGTGCGCCTGAACGTGCCTTCGATATTTATCTACGGTGGTTCGATTCTCCCTGGCACATTCAAGGGCCAGCCTGTCACTGTGCAGGATCTCTTCGAGGCGGTTGGAAAACATTCCGTCGGCGATATGAGCGATGAAGATCTCGACGAACTCGAAAACGTCGCTTGTCCATCCGCCGGCGCCTGCGGAGCGCAGTTTACCGCCAACACCATGGCGACGGTTTCGGAGGCCATCGGTCTGGCTCTTCCCTATTCGGCGGGCGCTCCTGCTCCCTACGAAATTCGCGACCGGTTCTGCATGGCAGCCGGTGAAATGATTATGGACCTGATCGCCAAGAACTTGCGTCCGCGTGACATCGTGACCCGCAAGGCGCTGGAAAATGCGGCGACAGTGGTTGCTGCGTCTGGCGGCTCGACGAATGCGGCGTTGCATCTGCCTGCGATTGCACATGAATGCGGCATCAAGTTCGATCTTTTCGATGTGGCCGAGATATTCAAGCGCACGCCTTACGTGGCCGATCTCAAGCCGGGTGGGAAATACGTCGCCAAAGACATGTTCGAAGTTGGCGGCATACCGCTGATGATGAAGACGCTGCTCGATCACGGCTTCCTGCATGGCGATTGCATAACTGTCACGGGCCGCACGATTGCTGAAAATCTTGCCAAGGTGAAGTGGAACGACAACCAGGATGTGATCTATCCCGCCAACAAGCCGATCACGGTCACGGGCGGCGTTGTTGGCCTGCGAGGCAATCTGGCTCCCGAAGGCGCTATCGTGAAAGTGGCTGGCATGCCGCCGGAGAAGCAGCGTTTCCGTGGTCCCGCGCGCGTCTTCGATACCGAAGAGCGCGCCTTCGAGGCGGTCACCAAGAAGCAATACAAGGAAGGCGATGTGCTCGTCATTCGCTACGAAGGCCCCAAGGGCGGCCCCGGCATGCGCGAAATGCTGGCGACCACTGCGGCGCTCTATGGTCAGGGCATGGGTGAAAAAGTTGCTCTCATCACTGACGGCCGCTTTTCCGGCGCAACCCGCGGGTTCTGTGTGGGCCATGTCGGGCCCGAGGCTGCGGTGGGTGGCCCCATCGGCCTGCTGAAGGATGGCGACATGATCGTTCTGGATGCCATCGATGGCATCCTGTCCGTAGAACTCAGCGATGCCGAACTTGCCGAGCGCAAGAAGACCTGGAAGCCGCATCCGGCAGAATTTGGATCGGGCACCATCTGGAAATATGCGCAGACTGTCGGCAACGCCCGCGATGGCGCTGTTACGCATCCTGGCGCATCCGGAGAAACGAGCGTTTATGCAGATATCTGACCGCCCCATTTTTGTGATTGTAGCGGGTGCTCTTTTGGGCGCGTCTGTGTGTGCGCCAGCTTGGGCGCTTGACGCACAGCCTGCGCCGCCTGCGGCTTCTGTGGCGCCTCTGCCGATGTTCAAGGATCCGCGCGACGCGTTGCGCGCGGGTGTCGAGACGCTACAACGGGGAGATGCTGCCAAATCCGTGCAGGCATTCAGTTTCGCTGCCGATAGCGGCGAAGCGCTGGCGCAATGGCAATTGGGTAAAATGTACGCCAGCGGTGAAGGCGTGCGCAAAAACGATTTTACCGCCTACCAATATTTCGCGCGCGTTGTTCGCGAATATAATGAGGATCAGGCAAATCCACGCAATGTGCCGGTGGTGGCTTCGGCGTTCGTTGCTATCGGGGTCTATTCGCTGGCCGGGATTCCCAATACGGCAGTTAAGCGCGATACGGCGCGGGCGCAGGAAATGTTCCATTACGCCGCCACGACTTTTGGCGATCCCAATGCGCAGTACAATCTGGCGCGTATGTATCTGGATGGCAATGGTGTGCCCAAGAGTGTGCGTCAGTCATTGCCCTGGCTCGGGTATGCTGCCGCCAAGAGCCACCAGGAATCGCAGGCGGTGCTCGGCAACATTCTTTTCAATGGCGCGGAAGGCGTGCCGCGTCAGCGCGCGCGGGGGCTGATGTTCCTGACGGTTGCGCGTGAGAGCGCTGGTACAGCTGAAAAGCACAACTGGATTGTGCAGCTCTATGACAAGGCGATGGAGCAGGCGACCGACTTCGATCGCGAGGCGGCGGGCGTTGAATTGCGCAAGCACCTGACTCGCGGCGGACGCAGTGCGCAAGCCGCGCAATAGCCGGTATGCCCGGTCTATATGTCGTGCATCATTCAGGCTTGATCTGGCGCGCGGCCAGTTTTTCGTAAAATGGCGCGTAACGCGCTGAGAGGGTATGCATTCGCACGGCTGCGAATTTCGCTTCCTTGTCAGGCGAGTCATTCCTGCAAGCCGCGAGCACAGCCTCGTGTAGCTTTGTGAATTGCGTAAAATCGGCGCCAGCTTCGCTCTTGGGTCCGTGCAATGCGAAGACTGCGGTTTCCGTGGTTTTTCCCTTCAGGCCCGTCGCGCCAAGATCGAGAAACACAAAATCGCTGGCTGCCGCGCGTGTGCCCTCGGAGACGAGGATAGGCAATGCGAATTCCTTGGTTGCCGATTCCAGGCGCGCTGTGACGTTCACGGCATCACCGACGATTGAATAGTCGAAGCGCTGGGCTGAACCCATGTTGCCAACAAAAACACTGCCGGTGTTGAGGCCGATGCCAATCCGCAGGGGAATATGTGCATGGCCTTCGGATTCTGCCTGCGCCTTCATGCGCGCATCGATACGTGGGACCGCGTTGATCATGGCGAGAGCGCAGCGGCAGGCGTTGTTGGCGTGGCCGGGCACGTCTAGCGGCGCATTCCAGAAAGCCATCAATCCGTCGCCGATGTATTTGTCGACAGTGCCACCAGACTTCAGCACTTCTTCTGTCATGGGGGTATGCAATGCGTTCAGAAAATGGACCACGCCTTCAGCGTCGAGTGTTTCGGAGCGGCTGGTGAAGTCGCGTACGTCAGAGAAAAGAATTGTCACGTCGCGTGTTTCGCCGCCCAGTGCGAGTTGCGAGGGATCGGCGGCGATCCGCTCGACCATCGCGGGCGCCAGATAGCGTGAGAAAGCACTGCGAACAAAGCTCTTCTCTCGCTCACTGCGTCTGAAGACACCCAATGTCGCTGCGACATAGGCCGCCAGCCAGCTTGCGCCTGGAATCAAAGGATCTATCAGGATGGACATGCGCGAGAAGGCGAACCAGGAAAGGGCCGCGCCGCCTCCAATAATGATCGCGGTCGCGATTGCCGAAGGCAGAGGCGCGGCGCGTCGGACAATGAAAACGATCAGCAGACCAATCACGAAGATGGCGAGTGTTTCGGCATACGGCGCTTCCAGAGGCCGCCGCAGACTGGCTTCCGATACGATGTGCTCCAGCGCTTCGGCATGTATGTCCACGCCGGCCACGAGCGGCTCCAGCGGTGTGGCCCTGAGATCGAACAAGCTTGCTGCTCGCGCTCCGATCAGGATGATCCTGCCGTCGATGTCTTCGCGAGATACTTCGCCTGCGAGCACCTTCCAAGCGGCAATCGTTCGTCCCGGCTGAGTACCCGCATAATGAACGCGCAGTGAGCCATCGCCTTCGACAGGGATATCGAAACTGCCAATCTTGACATTCACCAGCAGGGTGCGGCCACCAAAACCCCATTCGCCCGAGGCCTGATTGGTCTTGAGAATGGGCGTGGGTGTATCGGCGGCCTGTGCGACACGCAAGGATTCGGCAGCAAGACTGGGCACACGCAGCCTGCTCTCGCCTTTGCCGACGGCAAACACGAGCGGGACGCGCCGTATGATCAAATCCTGATCTGGAACATACTGGATCGCGCCGAGCCCTTTGGCGGCCTCGCGCAAGGCCGGCAGGGGCAGGACCATTCCACTGAAAGGTTTGAGTTCGTCGGTGGGATCATCGCCAACCAAAACAAATTCGGATTTTACTTTCGCTTCGGCTGGCATGCCTTCCTGTGTGAGCACAACCGCGAGAACGGAATTTGTTTCCGCCAGCGCATCGCGCAACGGATCGCCATCCAGATCGCCGCGCTTTTCGAGCACTTTTTCGAGTGCGTCTCGTTCCGGGACTTCGGGCAATTGCGCGATGATGGAGCGCGTTGAGAGCCGTTCTTCCTCTGCGAAAATGATATCGTAGGCGATCACGGACGCGCCATATCCGGCCAGCTTGCGGGTGAGTTCAGCGATGCGCGAGCGGGGCCAGGGCCATTGGCCGATTTTCGCCAGCGAAGTCTCATCGATATCAACGACGCGAACAGGCAAATCAGGATGCCATACGCGAGGCTGCCAGCGCTGATATTGATCGAACACGATGTAGCGCACACGCTCGACAACAGAGCTGTTGCTCAAGGCGATGGCGAGCAGCAGGCCCAGTGCAATCGGCAGCACGGAAAGCGAGAGCGAGGACAGCCGCCGCGTTGCGACCCGCATGATGCGCCACAGCCGCGGGGGCTTTTTGTCTACACGTTTGTCCAGCCCTTGCGCCACTGCCACTATCCTGTCAGTCGAGCTCGATGCGGATTGGCACATGGTCGCTTGGTTTTTCGCGTGCCCGCATCTCCTTGTCGATTGTCACGTTCTTCAGCCGGTCGGCGGCCTGTGGCGAGAGCAGCAGATGGTCAATGCGGATGCCGTTATTGCGTTGCCATGCGCCTGCCTGATAATCCCAGAATGTATAAAGACCCGCCTGGTCCGTCACCGCGCGCAAGGCTTCTGTGAGGCCGAGATAGAGCAGCGCCTGAAATTGCGCGCGGGTCTGCGGCAAAAACAGCGCATCACTTTCCCAGGCTTTTGGGTCCTTTGCGTCGCAGGCGGCGGGAATGACATTGTAGTCTCCCGCCAGCACGAGCGCTTCTTCAAGCTGCAGAAGGCCTTTGGCATGGGTGCGCAGGCGTTCCATCCAGTTCAGTTTGTAAGGGTATTTGTCAGTGCCTACGGGATTGCCATTGGGCAGATAGATGGAGGCGACGCGCACGACGCCTGTCTCATCGGGAATTTCGGCTTCGATGTAGCGCGCCTGGGTATCCTCGTCGTTGCCGGGCAGGCCCTTCATGACTTCGATAGGCCGCTTGGAAAGTATGGCGACGCCATTGAAGGTTTTCTGACCGTGAACGGCAGCGTTGTAGCCTTCCGCCTCAATGGCAGCGAAGGGAAAATCCTTCTCCTCGCATTTCAACTCCTGCAGGCAGAGAACATCCGGGGAGACTTCGCGCAGGTAGTACGTCAGATGATCCAGTCGCTGGCGGACCGAATTCACGTTCCAGGTTGCGATACGCAAGGGGCGGCCTCCTGCCGGGGATAGGGACTCATTAGATCCGCGTGCTGTAAACTGGAACCGGTTTACAGCACGCTGATCGATTCTAATATTTAGAGCATCGCTTTCGCGAAAAACCGGGACCACTTTTTCGCGCGATGCTCTTACCTACCTTAGCAGCGCAGCCCGCGCAGTTCAGCCCCAACGCCGATGCGCCCACATCCATTGTTCAGGCTTTTCCCGGACGAATTCCTCGAATGCGGACTGGAGTGCTGCGGTGGCGGCCAGAACATCGGCATCGCGGTCGGTGCTGCGGGGAATCTCGATGCGGCGCAGGGTAATGCGGAAGCGGACGTGCTGGCCCTCAACCGGTTCGCGGACGATGGACGCTGCGATCAAGGGCACATTCAAGGTGCGCGCCGCCAGGGCAGGGAACGGCGTAGACGGGGCAGGGCGGCCGAAAAACGGGACCTTGATCCCGAAGTGATCGCGCAGATCGCCCATCGTTGCAAAGGCTCCGCCGCCTTTTACGTGGACGAGCACTTTTCGCGCCGCATCCGAATGTTTGGCGTGGAGCCCGCCTTCATAGAGCGGGGCGCGAATGCTGCGTACATATTCGTCGACCAGGGGGTTTTTGATACGCTGGTAAATTCCAGCCGTGCGTGCGCCCGCCAATTGCATGCCGATGACGGCGGCTTCCCAATTGCCCAGATGCGGCGCGCTGGCGACGAATTTCCTATCTGCGGGCAGGATTTTCTCGGGCTCCGAGCCCTCGGCAAAACTGACGCGGCCATCGCGGGCGATGGCATCCAGGTGAAAACTCTCGGCAAACACGCGGCCCAGATTCTCCCACATGCCCCGGGCGATGGTTTCGTGCTCTTCATAGGACTTTTGCGGAAAGGCTATGGCAATATGGCCCAGGGCGCGCCGATGGCGGCGGGTCAGCGGTGCAAACAGCCGCCAGCCGCGGCCACTCAGCCGCGATGCTGTTTCCACCGGCAGGGCGCGCATGACTGCGCTGATGCCGCGGAAGGCGAGATATTCAAGCCTGTGACGGAGTAAGACCAAGTTTGCCCGCTCATGACTGCGCCCGGCGGTGGACGCTGCGGGCACTTTATGGCGTGAGTGCCGGTCGGAACGGGGGGAGTCAAGTGGCTCTTATGTTCCCAGATATCGGCTCTCGGGCCGCTTCAACCCCATATGCTCGCGCAGGGTCGCGCCTTCGTAGCCTACCCGGATCAGGCCACGGTTCTGCAATTCAGGCACCAGCAGATCGGCCATGTCGTTGAGATCGCCGGGCATCGTGGAGGGCTGCAGGATGAACCCGTCGCAGCCATGGTTGTGGAACCATTCGCTCATCGTATCGGCGATTTCGATCGACGTGCCGCGCAAGGTGAGTTTTCCATGTGAGCCGGCAAGGCGCATGTAGAGCTGGCGGATGGTGAGATTTTCGCGCTCGGCCATAGCCTTGATGCTGAGTGCAATGCCGGCCTTTGCGCGCGTCTTGCTTTCGCGATCTGGAAGGTGGTCATTTTCATCGCAATCGCTGAGATCGATGCCCAGAAGGGTGCTGATATATTCGCGGCCCACCACGGGGTGGATAAGCGAGCCCAGATAATCTTCCTTGTCGCGCGCTTCGGCTGCTGTCCGTCCGCAGAAAATCGTGCAGCCCGGCAATATCTTCAATTCGTCTTGCTGGCGGTTGTAGCGCGCCATGCGTTTCTTGATGTCGGAATAATGCGTCTGGGATCGCTCCACTGTGAGCTCGCCGGAAAAGACGCCTTCAGCCGTGGCTGCGGCAAGCTCCCGGCCGCTTTCTGAAATCCCGGCCTGAAAGATCACGGGATAACCCTGTGGCGAACGTGGCACATTCAATGGCCCGCGCACCTTGAAATATTTGCCGTGGTGATTGAGCTTATGCAGTTTTTCCGGGTTGAAAAAACGGCCTTCCTTGCGGTCGTAAATGAACGCGTCATCGTCCCAGCTGTCCCAGAGGCCTTTTACGACTTCGACGAATTCCTGGGCGCGCAAATAACGTTCATCGTGTTCGTAATGCTCTTCGCGCCCGAAGTTGAGGGCTTCAGCATCATTGCCTGATGTGACGACATTCCAGCCAGCGCGGCCACGTGTCAGATGATCAAGGGAGGCAAAACGGCGGGCTATGTTGTAAGGTTCATTGTAGCTTGTGGTCTGCGTTGCAACCAGACCAATGCGGCTTGTCACAGCGCCAAGTGACGCCAGAAGTGTCGTCGGCTCGAAATAGGCTGTGTATTGCGAGGATCGGCTGAGCGGCTCAAGCGCGGCTTCGCGTATTGCGGCGCTGTCTGCATAAAACAGAAAATCGAATCCCGCGCGTTCCGCCGTTTGTGCGCATTCGACATAATGCTTGAGGTTGATGCCGGCATCCGGCTGCGACTGTTCCGAGCGCCAGGCGGCGATATGATGTCCGGTGTTCTTGAAGAAGACGCCGAGATGCATCTTTTCGTTGCGCTTTTCCAT
>CAMDKB010000132.1 GCA_945901195.1 Rhizobium sp. Q54 | reverse complement strand
CGAACCCGCTCGGGATGTCGGGGATTGTAGGGCTTGAACTTGAGATCAGGCCGATCAAGTCCAACAATCTCGGCCAATTCGTTGAGCGCCAGCATGCCATCGAGAACAAAGGTCTCGTCGCCGGAAATATCCAGTTTCTGCGCTACGAACGTACGCAGGTCCTCGGGCATGCCGGTATCGAACTCAATGCGAATGACACGGCCACGACGGCGGCGTTTCAAGGCGCTTTCGAAGAGGCGCACCAGATCTTCAGCCTCTTCTTCCACCTCAAGATCACTGTCGCGAATGACACGGAAATGGCCCTGCCCTATCACCTTGTAGCCTGGAAATAGCCGATCGTGGCGCGAGGCGATGATGGCTTCAAGCGGCACGAAACGCGCTTGGGGATTTCCAAACAGATCGGGCAGACGCACAAAACGTTCAACCTTCACGGGCAGTCTTACAAGCCCATTCAACCGGCTGCTGTCGCGCAATTGCACGAGTTCCAGGGCAACCGAAAAACCAAGATTGGGAATGAACGGAAAAGGATGGGCAGGATCAATCGCAAGAGGAGTGAGGATCGGGAAAATATGCAGCATGAAGTAATCGTCGAGCCAGCGGGCTTCAGGCGCGGCAAGCTCGGAGGGATCGACGATCACGATATCCACGCCGCGAAGGCTGGCGCGCAATTCGCGCCACCGCTTTTGCTGTGCGGCAGCCAATACGCCGACACGTTCGCGAATGAGCGCTAATTGTCCAGCCGGTGAAAGCCCATCGTCGGAAAGCGTCATGACGCCCGACCGCAACTGGCCGCGCAGGCCGGCCACGCGGACCATGAAAAATTCGTCAAGGTTGTTGGCGGAGATCGACAGGAATCGCAATTGCTCAAGCAGTGGGTGGCGCGGGTTCGAGGCTTCCTCGAGTACGCGATTGTTGAATTCCAGCCACGACAATTCGCGGTTTATGAAACGGTGCGGCGAAGTGGCCAGATCGCTCACCGATTCTGCACCGAAGATGTCCTGGGATTCGCTGGATGCGGCGGCGATGCGTGCACCTGGCGCCTGCTCCCCGATTTCCGTGAGCAGATGGGCGCGAATTTCTGCCATTGTGCGGGCTGGCTGCGGTTCCATAAACGCTTTTCCTGATGTTCCCGTGATTTTACCGCCTATGGGTTTCCGTATGATTTAAACGGTAGATCTTTCCCAATACTTTGCCAAATCCTGTGACATTTCGATGACAAGGGTCAATCAACAGCCAAATCGGTCATCCGGGCCAGAACTTCGCCAGCCATTGGCCGCGTCACCGGACGACCTCTGGCCAGAGCTTCACGATCAATGAGTTCGACAATCTTACGGGCCGCATCGATAGAACGTTCTATGCGCAGCGCAATATACTCGACAACGGACGTGTCCACATTCAACTGACGATCAATAAAGAGCTTGACCAGGACAGCACGTACCAGCGCGTCGTCAGGCGCAGCCATTTCGACCACCGGCGCAAGGCGAAGACGCGAAAGCAGGTCAGGCGTCGAAACGCCCCACAAATCCGGCCGCTTATGCGCGGTGATCGCGAGAAAGCCGTTAGTTTCTCGCATGAGATTGATCAGATGGAAGAATTGATTTTCGACAACACCTGTTCCATCGGCATCTTCAACCAGAACGGCTCCCGACTTGGCCAGGGCCGGGAGATCAGCGAGCGGCAGTGAAGCTGCCGCCAGTGACCGCGCTCCAGCATGCTTGACCCAAATCGCCGCAAGATGGCTCTTGCCAGCGCCAGCCGGGCCCACAAGCAACAACATTCTGCCGGGCCAGTCCGGCCAGCGCTCGAAAAGTCTCCATGCTTCCTCATTGGAAGGCGACACCAGAAAGTCCTCCCGGCCAAAGCGCGGCGCAAGCGGAAGTTCAAACGGAATCTGCCGGGGCTCACGGCTCACGCAGCTGAGTCCTTTCCCTGATAGTACGGGCTCTGCAGATAGCGGCGCAGGGCAAACCGGGCGAGGACACCGATCGCTGCCGCCACCGGAACAGCGATAATCAGCCCGGTGAAACCGAAAAGATATCCGAACGCGATCAGCGCGAACATCAACCAGACCGGGTGCAACCCGACAGACTGACCCACCAGACGAGGCGTCAGTATGTTGCCTTCCAGAAATTGGCCGATCCCCACCACGATCATCGCCATCGTCAAAAGCCAGAAACTGGGCCAGCCCTGGGCAATGGCGACGGCAGCCGCTACCACCAGCGCAGTCAAGGAGCCAACATAGGGAATGAAGCTGAGGATTCCCCCGGTGATTCCGATCAGCAAGCCGAAATTCAGTCCTATGAGCGACAATCCCATGCCATACCAGAGGCCAAGGAAGAGGCAGACAAGTGATTGCCCGCGCAAAAATCCTGCGATTGCGGTGTTGATATCAATCGCCAGTTCACGGACTGTCGCCTGCTGGTTGACCGGCACCCAGGAATCAATGGCTGAAATCATCTTGTCCCAATCAACCAGCATGTAAAATGCAACAACCGGGGTGATAACCAGAAGTGATGCGATCCCCAGCAACGCCTGCCCGCCCGACCATAGCGAGCCGATGAACGTTGCGGCGAACTGGCCAGCCTTGGTCACCAGATCGCCAACAGAGCGCGAGATGTCGCCGGGCGGCGACGTCGAGCCGCCAAGGCCCAGCTTTTCGAAAATATCAAACCCCAACCGGTCCGCGAGCGCCCCGCCCTCAGTCCGGGCCAATTCCTGCAGACGTGAAATATAGGATGGCAGCTTTTCAACGAAGCCGCCCAGTTGGTGCGCCAGCAATGGCACGACCGCCACAAGCATCACGATAAACAGCACGAGACAAAGAGCGAGGATAAGCAAGCTGGCTGTGAGACGTCCGAGCCCCAGGCGCTGCAGGCGATCGGCCAGGGGATCGAGGAGATAGGCCAGCGCCATTCCGGCCGCAAAAGGCATCAGAACCCCTGATAGCAGCCACAACAACGCCGCGAACAATAAAAGCGCACCCGTCCAGAATATTGCGTGGCGTTCAATCTGCACGAGCAGCTCCGATGTCTCAGGACGTCAGTCAGTCATATGCCTGAGCCATTGTACGAAATAGGCAGCAGCAGAAGCAATCGTCAACGCCGCAACCGTGTAGATCATGATCTGGAACCACACGCCGAAATTTACACCAAAGGCCTTGCCGCCCAAGACAGACGCGGCAAGCACTATCTGACCCGCAGTATTAGCCTTTGATACCAGCAATGGATTGATCTTCACGGGCTTGTCCAGAACCCAGGACACCATAACGGCGCCCATGATCATCACATCCCGGGATACCGTCAAAACGGCAATCGACGCAGGCAATACGCCCTCGACGGCCAAAGTGACGTAAATCGACATAAGGAGCGCCTTGTCCGCCAGCGGATCAAGGTAAGCGCCAAGTTCACTCCGTAAATCGAAGTGGCGCGCGAGGAACCCATCTACCCCATCCGAGACACCCGCCAGAAGAAACAGCAGAAACGCAGCCTTCCAATCGGGCTGGATAATACACACGATCACAATAGGGACCAGCACCAGCCGTCCGAGCGTGATCATGTTGGGCAGGCTGGCGAAGATCGTGCTTTTGCTCATTAGTCAGGTACAATAGCACGGAAATTATTCAAATAAAGCAGATAATAGCCCATTTTTTCACCCCGACGCGCGCCGTGGGGGCACAGGGTTGCTGCTACCCTCTCGACCCGAGAGCGAGGTTGTGAAAGACTTTGGCCGGGATCGGGAAGATCAGAACGGGGAGAATATCATGCAGAGATCGATAAATCGGTTTTTCGGAACAAGCTTGATCTTAGCAGTTTGCGCCTTGCTTTCATCAGGCGCGCTGGCGCAATCCTATCCTTCCCGCGAAATCACCTTCGTTTGTGCTTTTCCTGCCGGTAGCGGGGCAGATGTGGTCGTGCGGTATTTTGCCGAGAAGGTTCGGCCTCTCACGGGCAAGACTGTTATTGTTCAAAATCGTCCAGGCGCGGGCGGCAATATGGCCGCCGAATTCATGGTGCGTTCGAAGCCAGACGGGCACACTATCTATGTACACGCTGGAAACACTGTGGCCTCCAATCACCACCTCATCAAGAATAACCCTATCGATCCCGTCAAACAGATCAGGATCGCCGCGACTATCAACCGGCAAGGGTTCTTCCTCACTGTCATTTCCGGTTCTCCTTACAAGGACCTCAAATCCCTCACGGCTGCGATGAAGGCAAAAGGCGACCGCGCCACATATGCCACCACCGCAAATTCAGGCGTGATCATGGGCGCGCTGTACAAACATCAGGCAGGGCTTCAATCGGTTGAGGTGAAATACAAGACCGGCACTGAAGCGCTGAAGGAAATGGAATCGGGTGCAATCGACTATGCGCTGCATGATCCGCAAGTGGCGTTGCAGGAGGCCCGAAAGGGCACGATACGCTTGCTTGCTGCCGCCACATCAGGAAGGCTCGCTTCGGTTCCCGACGTGCCGTCCATGAATGAACTGGGTTATCCCATGGATCTGCAGGGCTGGTTTGCAGCGATGGTTCCGATGGAAACCCCGGAAGATATCGTGACCACGATCAATGGCTGGTTCAACACGGTCCTCAAGACCGAAGACGCCAAGGACTTCCTCAACAAGTTTGGTGGCGAGCCGTGGATTTCAACACCTGCTGAAGGTCAGGCTCGGCTGGAGAAAGACGTGAAGGACTGGGGGCCGTACGTAGCGGCGGCCGGCCTTGTATCGCAGTGAACTGTTCGCATGACCCAGCCTACCTGAACGCGATTTCCTAGCATTAGACATTCAGATGCTGTGACTATCCAATACGGAAAACGTCCTTGCGTCGCGCGCCCTCTTGCGCAGCAGATGCAAGCCTCGCGCTCGAAAGTCAACGTCAGGCGGGCCAGAGTAGAATTCTGCCATTTTGAAGCCGAAGGCGTCTCAATGATGGTAATTGGCGTCTTCAACGTCGCGCACCAGCAGAACCGGAACGGATGATTTGAGCTTCGCAGCGGGTCCTGGCATTTCTGCACGCCCGTGTTCCGGCTCCGCACCCGTACTTGTCAACGGATGAAAGCCACCTGCGCCGCCTTGCACCCTTGCATCAGGCCGGGGGGCGGTTTAACCCGGCCAGAACGGGGACTTTCATGGCCAATTCTGACAATCCGCCTCTTACCTATGCCCAGGCAGGCGTCGATATCGATGCCGGCAACGCGATGGTTGAGAATATCAAGGCCGACGTGCGCTCAACGCGCCGGCCAGGTGCTGACGCGGAAATCGGTGGTTTTGGAGGACTTTTTGACCTGAAAGCAGCCGGCTTCAAGGATCCGATCCTTGTGGCAGCCAATGACGGCGTCGGCACCAAGGTCAAGATCGCCATCGAAAGTGGCATACACGATACGGTTGGCATTGATCTTGTCGCGATGTGCGTCAACGATCTCATCGTGCAGGGCGCAGAGCCTCTCTTCTTCCTGGACTATTACGCGACAGGCAAGCTCGATCCCAAAGCAGGCGCGGCGATCGTCCGGGGCATTGCGCGCGGCTGCATCGAATCCGGCTGTGCGCTGATCGGAGGGGAGACGGCAGAGATGCCCGGCCTTTATGCCAAAGGCGATTATGACCTTGCCGGATTTGCGGTTGGCGCCGCCGAACGAGGCACGTTGTTGCCACGGGGCGATGTCGTATCGGGTGACGTCGTTTTCGGCCTCCCCTCTTCGGGTGTGCATTCGAATGGATTTTCGCTGGTCCGCCGAATTGTCGAACGCTCCGGCCTGGCGTGGAAAGCCCCTGCCCCCTTCGCAGCAGGACTGACACTGGCGCAAGCCCTGCTGATGCCAACGCGGCTCTACGTCAAACCGCTGCTGAAAGCGCTGAAGACAACAGATGGCATCAAGGCGCTTGCCCACATCACGGGCGGCGGTTTTCCAGACAATATTCCGCGCGTCCTGCCGGATCATCTGGCCTGCGTGCTTGATCTCAAGGCGATCCCGGTGCTGCCGGTGTTCAAATGGCTTGCGGAAACAGGCGGCGTCGCTGAGGCTGAAATGCTCAGGACATTCAACTGCGGGATCGGCATGGTTGTCGTGGCAACGGCAACGAAGGCCGAAGAGGTTGTGCGCGCGTTAACCGACGCAGGCGAAAAACCCGTCCTGATCGGAACGATTGCGCCGCGCACCGTTGATGCCGTTCCGACCCACGGAAAGCTCAGCCTATGAGAAACACCCGGCGGCGCACAGCCATTTTGATCTCGGGCCGTGGATCCAATATGGCCTCCTTGATTGCTGCAGCCAAGCATCCAGAATATCCCGCCGAAATTGCGCTTGTGTTGTCGAACCGGCCCGAAGCGGCAGGCCTCGACTATGCCAGAGAACACCACATCGCCACGGCAGCCGTCGATCACAAGATCTATGCCGGACGCGAAAATTTCGAAGCCGTTCTGCAGCGGATGCTGGAAATGCATCGCATCGATCTCATCTGCCTTGCGGGTTTCATGCGCCTGCTAACCGGCTCTTTCACGCAGCGCTGGCAAGGGCGCATGCTCAACATCCACCCTGCCCTGCTGCCCTCCTACAAAGGTCTGCATACCCACGAACGTGCGCTGGCCGATGGCGTAAAGATCCACGGCTGCACGGTGCATTACGTAGTGCCGGAAATGGATTCAGGCCCCATTATTGCCCAGGCGGCTGTGCCAGTCCTCGACACGGACGATGCTGGCTCGCTTGGCGTACGGGTTCTGGAGCAGGAGCATATCATTTACCCACGGGCGCTCGGACTTGTGGCGGACGAACGCGTCAAAATCGAAAACAACAGGGTTGTCGGCGCCTGCACCCACGTCGAACATACGCCGCTGGTTGTTCCGGGCTTTGACGAAGAAGAAGACGGCTGAAGCAATCTGCGGCATTATGCTTGCGATCTGAGTCCTGCGGTCAAACGCACAGCAACACTGTGTTGACTGGGCTGCAGATCGTGGAGCCGAGCTAATGGATATACCGGCGAGCGTTCAGCGCCCGACAGTCGCCTCATTCCCCGAATTGTTCCTTCCCAAGCTTGTGACAGTCTGGCGCGAAGGATATGGCGTTGCCGATTTGAAGACTGACGCCATAGCCGGACTGACTGTCGCCATTGTGGCCCTGCCCCTTTCGATGGCGATCGCCATTGCATCGGGATCAACCCCTGATCGCGGTTTATATGCAGCTATCGTCGGTGGCTTTATCATTTCGCTACTGGGCGGCAGCCGGTTTCAGATCGGAGGACCGGCGGGCGCTTTTATCGTGCTTGTGGCTACAACCATTCACCAGCAAGGTATCGAAGGCATGTTGCTGGCCACACTTATGGCCGGTGTGATCCTCACAATAATTGGCCTGCTGCGACTTGGCACCTATATCAAGTTCATACCCTACCCGGTTACCGTGGGATTTACCGCAGGCATTGCTGTCATCATATTTGCGAGCCAGCTCAGGGATCTGTTCGGCCTTACGCTGAGTGGTCCAGAGCCTGGTGAATTGCTGCCAAAGCTTAAAGTACTCTGGGCGGCGATACCGAGTATCAGCGCTGCGGCGAGTGTGCTGGCATTTGGCTGCATCGCCATCATCATGGGGTTGAGGAGCTACAAGCCGTTGTGGCCGGGCATGTTGATTGCCGTTACACTTGCATCGCTCGCAACCTATTTTTTCAACCTGCCCGTTGAGACCATCGGCACGCGCTTTGGCGGCATACCGCATTCCCTGCCCTGGCCCAGTTTGCCGCCGGTGACACTGGACAGGATGCGCGAAGTGCTGCCGCACGCCATTGCGTTTGCGTTGCTGGGAGCCATTGAATCGTTGCTCTCGGCTGTCGTTGCAGACGGCATGACAGGCCGCCGCCATCGCTCCAATTGCGAACTGGTCGCACAAGGCGTTGCCAACATCGGCTCTGCGCTGTTCGGCGGACTATGCGTGACAGGCACGATTGCTCGCACGGCGACAAATGTACGTGCCGGTGCGCGCGGACCTGTATCAGGCATACTGCACTCGATTTTCCTGCTTTTGTTCATGCTGGTTGCTGCGCCACTCGCCAGTTACATTCCGTTGGCTGCGCTCGCAGGCGTACTCGCGACTGTTGCCTGGAACATGGCGGAAAAGCACGAATTTGTAGTCCTTCTGCGCTCATCAAAGGGTGATGCGCTGGTGCTGATGGCAACATTCCTGCTGACGATCTTCCGTGATCTCACCGAAGCCATCATCGTCGGGTTTTCCCTTGGCGCGATCCTGTTCATTTCGCGCATGGCGGAAACGACAGGCATAGAAGCGCGCGCAAAGTTTGTACCGGAAGACGTGGCAGACGATTCTGCCGGCGCAGCCGGCCGGTATGACCCGGCCCTGGTCAATGATCCCGATGTCGCCGTTTTTCGCATCAAGGGCGCCTTTTTCTTCGGCGCAGCCTCGGCAGTGGGCGCTGTGCTCGACAGTATTTCAGCCCAGCACAAGGCGTTCGTCGTCGACTTCGAAGCGGTGCCCTTTCTGGATTCGACGGCGGCGAATACGATTGCGGGGATGGCGCGCAAGGGCGAGCGCCATGGAGTGCATGTCTTCATAACCGGCGCAACGCCAGCCCTGCGACAAATGCTGCTGACACATGGCGTGCGCGAACCGCTGGTCTCTTACCGCCGCACTGTCGAGGAAGCCGTCAGTGAAACCCACGCCATCAAGAATTCGGCAGCACCGCCGACTTAGGCGACTTCACACGGCGAAGAGACAAGGCGCTTCGCCCTGGTCTTAACCGGCCTTCTTGTAGGGCCCCAATTGCTTCAGGGCCCAATCGAGAAAACTCATGTCGAGTATTTTCTTGAGATCGACCGGACGCTCCAGGAATTTCAGTTCCTGAAATATGTCGATGTCTTCCTGCAGGCTTTTCAGATCAAGCTGCCCGTCGGGATCACAATAGGCCAGGACGAAGGATCGGTAGACAGCAGGATCCTTGAACGGACCATATTTCACGAGGATGTCGATGATGGCATCGCCCTTCGCGCCGGTAAAACTGCCGTTCTTGTCGAGCGAGTCATTGTGATCGCGCACGCCGCGTATGAAAGCGCGCATGAACCTGCGGCCTTCTTCGGCGCGCTGCGTCGCAAAGCGCCCTTCATAAAGTGTGACAGCAACCTGATGGCTCGGGATCAATTCCCAGCCATCCAGCAGTTTTACAACATTCCCAGCCCTTATGGCCGCCGATGCTGCGGGATCGGGCGGCATGGCGAAATCAATCGCGCCCGATTGCAGCGCCTGCACCTGCTGCGGATAGCTCATCGACACGACTTCGACCTCATCAGGCCTGATGCCCATTTTCTTAAACAGCGCTTGAAAGGCCGAAGTGGCTGACGAACCTGGCGCTGCGTCAGCGGTCTTGAGGCCTTTCAGATCGGCGATGGTTTTGACGCGTCCCGACTCGACAAGATCCTTGCGCACTACCAGCTTGATCGAACTGCGCCCGACCGTGTTCTTGCTCTTGTCCGCAACGATGCGAATATCGATACCCCTGGTGATCGCGTTATAGAGCGCAGCCGAAGGTCCTCCTGCAGCTATGTGCAACTCACCCGACGCCATCGGCGCGATCATGCGGGCGGCGGATGGAAACGGCAGGATATCGACATCGAGCCCCTCTTCCTTGAAATAACCGCGGGCGTGAGCCACGAAGTAACCCACATCTGTCGCTGCATTGGGTACGGCCAATGTCACCTTTGTGAGTGATTGGGCGATAGCTGGCGCAGCCAGTGTGGCGGCGGCGGCCGCACCTGAAAGCGCAAATGTCCGGCGTGTGAGCATAGGATCCTCCCTCTGGCAGTTTTGTCCATAAGACTATCCCGCTCTGACGATGGCAAGACCTATCGACTGTGCCGCGCGATCCGGCATTCGCCCGTTAGCCGAAGCTCCACTTCAAAGGCTTGCAGAGCGACCCGCTCCGGTGCAGGATCGGCATGCGCTGCCGGCCCAGGGCCCAAAAGGCGGCGCGGGAGGAACGCCAATGATCCCCTTCGTGCGCGCGATCGCAATCGCAGCTGCCGTCTCGGCTTTGGGACTATCCGGACTCGAACACACCACAGCCGCAGGTTATCCGGCGGTGCAGGTCAAAATCATTGCGACAGTTCCCATTGGCGGCAACAGTGATCTTGTTGGGCGTCTTCTTGCCTCGCACCTAAGTACAGCTTGGACCAATAGGTCATTGTGGACAACAGACCTTGAGACCGCAGCGGCCATCGCAATTGAAAAGCAATAACGCAATCGGGCAGGGAGAAGCAGCATGTTCAAATATTCATACGCTCTAGCTGCAACGCTAGGCGCCGTCTTTACATTTTCACCGCCGTCGCAATCCTTTGCTGCGGACTATCCCACCGGGCGCGTGACTCTTGTGGTTCCGCTGCCTCCTGGCGGCAGCACCGATTTCGTCGCCCGCTTGCTGGCGCAACATCTTGGCACAGTCTGGAAACAATCAGTGATTGTCGACAACAAGCCGGGCGGCAACGCCATGCTTGGTCCGACTTACGTCGCCAAATCA
>CAMDKB010000131.1 GCA_945901195.1 Rhizobium sp. Q54 | reverse complement strand
AAATCGGATAAAAATCACGGTGGCAGGAAGGAACCTGGGCAGTTACAATTATTTTGAAAAGGGGAATGGACTGCACGGGCTGGTAGTGCCAGTCTAGGGGTCTTCAAAAGGCGCACCTCGAATTGAGGGCGATGTCACCCGGGAGGACATATTGCAACGGACCACCGTAAATATCGCAGGATGCGAAATCGAAGTCCATGAAGAAGGCAGCGGCGCGCCGCTTCTTTATCTCCATCCCGGTGGAGGCTTTCGCCCGACTGACGCCTTTATTCCACTGCTGGTTGCCAAGCGGCGCCTGATTTGTCCTTCGCATCCCGGCTTTGGACGTTCAGCCTTGCCTGACTGGATCGACAGTGTCGATGATGTTGCACACATCTATCTTGAATTGATGGATCACTACGGGATTGCCAAGACCGATATTCTCGGCGCCTCCATCGGCGGCTGGATCACGGCGGAAATGGCGACCAAAGCGCCCGAACGTTTCAGCAAGGTTGTATTTGCGGGCGCAGTCGGCGTGAAGACCGGCCCGGCTGACAAACTCGATATTCCCGATATTTTTGTGATGTCGCCACCTGATGTACCGAAGATCATGTTTCATGATCCGTCGAAGTTTCCGTTCGATGCATCAAAGTTCACCGATGAGGAACTGGCCATACAAGTGCGCAATCGTGAAACGCTGGCGCTTTATGTCTGGGAGCCGTACATGCACAATCCCAAACTGCCTCATCGCCTGCAGCGCATAAAGGCGCCAACGCTCTTTCTGCGCGGCGCTAGTGATGGCCTCGTAAGCGCGGCTTACATGGACGCCTATGCGAAGCTCGTTCCAGGCGCCAAGACCCTCACCATTCCTGAAGCTGGACATGGTCCACATCAAGAACAGCCACAGGCGTTCGCCAAGGCTGTTCTCGATTTTCTTCAATAAACACGAAGTTCTTCTCGACAGAAGACTTCGGCTGAAAGCCTAATCCGCAACACTTATCAACTTATCCTGCGACAGGAGCAGAGCCATGCAAGCCTGGCACTTCAGTGAAACAGCCTATCCCTATCTTCCGCCCGCTGATTCCTATCCCTCGATCCGCGTCTCGCTGCCCAACAAGAATTATGATCCGCGTAAGGGTGCAGAACTTTACGACCGGTATCTTGAAGAATGGCAGATTGCAGATGAAGAGGGCATGGAAATCATGCTCAACGAACATCATCAGACTGCAACCTGCGTTGATCCTGCGGCACCTCTGATGCTGGCTGCGCTGGCCCGTCTTACCAAGCGCGCGCGGCTGCTCATTCTGGGAAATCCCATCGCCAATCGCCGCCAGCCCATTCGCGTGGCCGAAGAAATGGCGCTGATAGACGTGCTTTCAAAAGGCCGGCTGGAGGCAGGCTTTGTGCGTGGCGTGCCGTACGAGATTTCGCCCGCCAACAGCAATCCGGTGCGAATGAACGAACGCTTCTGGGAAGCGCTCGATCTCATCTGCAAGGCGTGGCAAAGTCACGATGGCCCGTTCAGCCATGAAGGGCGGTTCTTCCATCATCGCAACATCAACATCTGGCCGCGCCAGTGGCAGGATCCCCATCCGCCAGTATGGGTTTCGACGACCAGTGCCAGCGGCGCCTACGAAGTTGGCGCGCACGGCTTTATTCAGGCGACATTCCTGACCGGCTGGGACACAACCCGCAAGATTTTCGATTCCTATCGCAAGGGCTGGCGCGAATCGGGCCGGGGGCAGGACATCCCCAATCATCGCCTTGCCTATGCGGCGCTGGTTTATGTGGGCGAAACCGAAAAGGAAGCCCATGAGGGCGCAGAAAAATTGCTCTGGTATGTGACTGCCAACAAGGTTGCCCCACAATATGCCAATCCGCCGGGCTATGTGCCTGTTGCTGCAAACGTTGCCATGATGCGTGGCGGGGAACATCCGCTCAGCGCCTTCGCCAAAGGCGCGAGTGTTGAAGCGGCCATCCGTGGTGGCTTCATGTTCGCTGGCACACCCGAACAGGTCTATCAGCAGATCAAGCGGCACAACGATTATGTCGGCGGCTATGGCCACATCCTCAACATGGGGCAGGCCGGGTTCCTTGAACACGAAGACTCCGTGAAAGGTATCCGCAATTTCGCACGTCACGTTTATCCGCGTCTGAAAGAGGATTTCCCGCATAGCCGCATTTCCGGCCAGCCCAGCGAACTGCCGGGCGAACCGCCGGAAAAATACATGCTTTACTCGTCATCCACGGTGAAGATGGAGCGCAGTGTGGGCGGACAACTCGGTTCTGCCGGCGCACGCTGAACATCTTGAACGGGGAGGGAGCCATGACCAATTATCGCAGCCAATATGTCCGCGCTGGCGGCATCATGACTCATTACATTGAAGCTGGTGAAGGTTTTCCGCTTGTAGCTTTGCATAGCGGAGAATTCGGCGGCTGCTGCGAACTGAGCTGGGAGCGCAATATCGATGCGCTCTCAAAGCATTTTCGCGTCATAGCGCCGGACTGGGCAGGGTTCGGGAAGACCGAGAAAGTCTTTTCGTTCGATAATATGTATAATTATCGTATCGATCATATAACTCAATTCCTGCATACGCTCGGCATCAAGCGCGCTCATTTCATGGGCAATTCGATGGGCGGTACAGTGTTGCTCTCGACCATTGCGCGCAAGGATTGCCCATGGCCTGTCGAAAAGGCCATCGTGATATCCGGTGGCGGCGATGTGCCTGATAACGACGCCCGCAAGGTTCTGAACACCTACGAGGGCGATCACGATCATATGCGCCAGCTCGTCGAGGTCATGTTCAAGAACCCTGCGATCTACAAGGATCAGGCCTACATCGATCGCAGGTATGAACTCTCCCGCGCACCCGGCGCATGGGAATGCACAGCGGCGGCGCGATTCAAGGCGCCGTGGCGTGAACCCAGCGGGTTTGCGATGACAAGGCCCGACTATTCCCCGGTCAAATGTCCCGTCTTCCTCGTGACGGGTGCGCTTGATCCCTTGCGCGCACCGGGATTTGGGCCGAAGCTGCACAATGAAGTGCCGGGATCAAAACTGCACGTCTTCGAAAATGCTGGCCATTGCCCGCATATCGATGAAGCCGAAACCTTCAATGAATTGGCTGTGAAATTCCTGACCGAGTGAATTTTGCAGTGTTTCAGGAAGGGCAATTGCTAAAGGGTTCAACAGGGAGGAACATCATGAAGAAATCGGGATTGGTTTTTGGCGCACTCTCCGCAGCCGCGGCGTTGACGCTTTCTATGACCGCGCAGGCCCTTGAACTGAAAATGCTGTCGAGCTGGCCGCCTAACAACAAAGGTAGCTGGATCACGGAAGATCTTTTCATGAAGATGCTGCCGGTGGAATCTAACGGTCGCCTGACTATCAAGCGCAGCGGGCCTGAGACTGTTTCATCGTTCGAACAATTGCAGCCGGTCAGCGCTGGCGTGTTCGACATTCTCTATTCCCATGGCGCCTATCACTACGGCAGCACGGGCATCGGCGTGGCGCTGGACGCTGTAAATGGCGACCCAGTCAAGCGCCGCGAAACAGGAATCTGGGATCTTGCCGACAAACATTATCAGAAATTCGGGCTGAAATCGATCGCGCAAATACCCCAAGGTAAATTGGGCTACCACATGATTTTGCGCGAACCAGTGGGCGCAGACGGGGGACTTGCCGGGCGTAAAATCCGAGGCACAGCGTCCTATCATCCCCTCATCCGGGGGCTTGGCGGTTCGCCGGTCGTGATTGCGCCGACGGAAATCTATTCCTCGCTGGAAAAAGGCGTTGTTGACGGGGCTGCCTGGCCAACAGTTGGTGTTGTGGACATGAAGCTGACAGAGGTCGCGAAGCATTATGTGCGTCCGACGTTTGGCGTCTCGACAGTGTTGTTTTTCATGAACATGAATGCATTCAATAAACTCGCTGCCGAGGACAAGAAAGCGGTTCTCGATCTTGGCGTAAAACTTGAGAACAAGATCTGGGCTGAATACGACGAACTGGCCAAGGAAGAAGAAGCGGCGATGATCAAGGCGGGACTAAAGGCGACGCGCTTTTCGCCGCCAAATGAAGCAAAGATTGGCAAGCTCTGGGAGGAAGGCATCTGGGAGCTTGCTATCACCAAGAACAAGGCCGAAGCCGAAGCGATGCGCAAATTCGTAGCGGACAAGAACATGGGTATGCCTTGAGCCTTAAAACCTGGCGTAACTTGAAACCGAATATCGCCCTGTCCGTCCGGACGGAAAAAAGACCGGACGGGCGGAAGGTTTTTGCTCCAGACTATTGTTAGGCAAATGGCAAAATTCCTGAAAATTCATGACGCCATCACGATCGCGGGCAATTATCTCGCGATGGTTTTGCTCTTCGGAATTTGTGCCGCTTTCAGCTATGAAGTGGCGGCACGTTATATTTTCAACGCTCCGACAAGCTGGGCCAATGCTTTTGTTTCTTATTTTCTGTGCGCTTCGATCTTTCTGGCTGTGCCAAATCTGACCCGCCTGAACGAACATGTAACCATCAATATTCTGCGCGAAGCCATGCCCGAACGCCTGCGGCTTGGCTTCGACACCGGGTTGCGTTTTGTTGCTGGCAGCATCTGCATTTTTGCGGCGTGGTTCTGCGCCAGCGAATCCTACAGTCAATATCTTGGCGGTATCGAAACCATTCTGGAATGGCCGGCGCCGAAATGGATGGTCTCGGGCTTTATTCCCTACGGGTTTCTCAGCAGCGGCCTTTATTTTTTCCGCCATCTCTGGGAAAAACCACAACCTTCAGCGGGCGAAGGGGTTGTCTCATGACATGGTGGATGTTTCTGTTTGGCGGAATGGGATCGCTGCTCATTTTGCTCTTCCTTGGATTGCCAATCTTCATCGCCTTTCTGTTGCTTAATGTCACGGCCGTCGCGCTGTTGTTCGGAACAGCCGGTTTTGGTCTTTTTGCCAATTCGATTTTTTCGACGGCGACAAACAGCGCGCTCGCGACGGTTCCCCTCTTCATCGTCATGGGTGAGATCCTTTTCCGTTCAGGCGCCATGGAAGCGATTTTTGACGCGCTCGACCGTTTCGTAGGGAAAGTACGAGGTCGGCAATATTATCTGAGCATTCTTCTGGCCGCGATTCTCGGCGCCTTGTCCGGCGCTGCGATTGCCGTTGCCGGACTGCTTGGGCGTTCGCTTTATCCGGCAATGATCGAAAGAGGCTATGATCGAAAATTGTCGGCGGGGACCCTGCTGGGTGGGGCGAGCCTCGATCCGATTATTCCGCCGAGCATTCTGGCGGTCATTATTGCTGCGTTGGCCGGTGTTTCCACTGCGGGCATGCTGATTGCAGGCATCATACCGGGCCTCCTGTTCATGGGCCTGTTTCTGATCTACATCGCCATCAAGTTGAAACTTGATCCTTCGCTTGCGCCCGATGCGTCTAAAGATGCGGCAGGAGAAGGCAGCCGGCAAAGTTCACTCATGGCCTTTATCCGCATGCTGCCCTGCGTCCTCGTCTTTTTCATGGTGATGGGTTTCATCATGGCGGGCGTGGCGACGCCAACGGAATCAGCTGCAACGGGTGTCGTGGGAGCGGTCATCGTCGCGGCTATCTATCGTCGCCTAAGCATCAAGATGCTGATGGAATCGTTTACGACAGCTGCCACTGTGACCGGGCTGGTGTTGATCATCATGTGCTCTGCGGTGATGTTCAGCCAGGTCTTGTCGTTCACCGGGGCGCCGGCGGCGATCGGCGAATTTGTGACCCATCTGAAATTCCCATCAGGGCTGATGTTCTTCATCATGATGGCCGTGCCCTTCGTGCTGTTCATGTTTCTCGATCAGCTTGCGATCATGCTGGTTCTGATACCGATTTATAAGCCGTTGCTTGGCGTTTTCGGTTTTCATGAAATCTGGTTCTGGACGATGTTCCTGATTGTTGCGACCATTGGTGGATTGACGCCGCCCTTCGGCTATGTGCTTTTTGCGATGAAGAGCGCCGTTCCAGGCATGTCAATGCGGGATATTTATACGGCGTCGTGGCCGTTCGTCTGGATTCTGGTTTTCGGCATGTTCCTGCTCTGGCTGTTCCCGCCTTTCATCACCTGGTTGCCCAGCCTTACGGCAAAGTAATTACTGGTGCTTGTCTTGCCGCTGTCTGTGTCGCGATGCATAGTCGCGCACATTCAGGAGACGGCACATGCAATACAGAACGCTAGGCAAGGATCGCCCGCTGAAGGTTTCAGCCATCGGTCTGGGTTGCATGGGCTTGACTCCCATCTACGGAACGCCTGATGCGGAAGCAGCTATCGCTACCATTCATCGCGCCGCTGATCTTGGCGCCGCCTTTCTCGATACGTCTGACGCCTATGGCGGGGGCAAGAATGAGGAGCTGGTGGGCCGCGCCATCAGGGGCATCCGTGAAAATGTGATCCTGGCCACCAAGTTTGGCAATCTTGGTGCGCAAGGCGCAAACGGGCGCCCGGACTATTTGACCCGAGCCTGCGACCTTAGCTTGCAGCGTTTGCGTGTCGACGAAATCGATCTGTTCTATCAGCACCGTGTTGATCCCGACGTGCCGATTGAGGAAACGGTGGGTGCGATGTCGCGCCTCATCGAACGAGGCAAAGTGCGTTTTCTCGGGCTTTCGGAAGCTGGCGCAAAAACCATACGACGCGCCCACGCGACTTATCCGATTACTGCGTTGCAGACGGAATATTCGCTTTTCACCCGGGAAGTGGAAGAGGAAATTCTGCCAACCTGCCGGGAGCTCGGTATCGGCTTTGTCGCTTATTCGCCATTGGGCCGGGGTTATCTCACGGGTGCGATCAGCAGCCGGGATGATCTGACAGAGGAAGACAACCGGCATGGTCATCCGCGCTGGCAGGAAGAGCATTTTGAAAAGAACATCAAGCTGGTTGCGCCGCTCAAGGCGCTTGCCGAAAAGAACGGCGCGACATCAGGACAGATGGCGCTGAAGTGGCTTCTCGCCCAGGGCGAAGATATCGTGCCGATCCCGGGCACATCCAGGCCGAATCGGCTTGAGGAAAACCTCCGCGCCCTGGATGTCGTGGTTGCTTTAGAGCATCTTGAAGAGCTTGGGGAAGCTGTGGACTTCCGCAAGGTATCAGGAACGCGGTATCCTGCCGCGCGCATGAAGGATTTGGGCCTTTAAGCCGGGGTCATACCGGACACCTGGGCGTCCGGAATGAGTATGCTTGTTGAACTAAAATTTCACTTGGTCCGCACCCTTCAGGTCCAGCAATTGGCGGGCTTCCTTTGGTGTGGCGATTTCGTAGCCGAGTTCTTCCACAATCCTGCGGATCTTTGCCACCTGTTCGGCGTTGGATGTGGCGAGCTTGCCGCGCGAGATGAAAAGTGAATCTTCCAATCCCACACGCACGTTGCCGCCCAGCATGGCGGCTTGCGTGCAGAAGGGGATCTGGTGGCGGCCTGCGGCGAGCACAGACCAGCGATAATCGTTGCCGAAGAGCTTGTCCGCCGTCTGCTTCATGAAGTTCACATTCTCCGGATCGGCGCCGATGCCGCCGAGCACGCCGAAGATGATCTGCAAGAAGACCGGCGGCTTGAACAAGCCGGCATCGAGGCAATGGGCGAGATTGTACAAGTGCCCCACATCATAGCATTCATGTTCGAATTTGGTGCCGTGGCCTTCGCCGAGCAGCTTGTAGATTTTTTCGATGTCATCGAACGTATTACGGAAGATGCCACCCTTGGTGCCCTGCAGGTAGGGCACTTCCCATTCGTGCTTCCAGGTCTTGTAGCGGCCTACGAGGGGATGAAGCGCGAAGTTCATCGAGCCCATGTTCAACGAGCACATTTCGGGCGAAGCCAGCAATGGTGCAGCGAGACGCTCTTCGACCGTCATGGTGATGCCGCCGCCCGTGGTGATGTTCACCACGGCATCCGTTGATTGCTTGATGCGTGGCAGAAACTCCATGAACACCTTGGGGTCTGGCGTCGGGCGGCCATCCTTGGGGTCGCGCGCATGAAGATGCAGGATAGATGCACCAGCTTCAGCCGCCGCTATCGATTGTTCAGCAATTTCGCTGGGCGTGATCGGAAGGTATTCCGACATGGTCGGCGTATGGATGCTGCCGGTTACAGCGCATGTAATGATGACCTTGTTGCCTTGTGCTGCAGCCATGTTTAGGCTCCTTCTTTGTTTGTGTTCAATATCAATCTGCGGCCAACGGGAAACAATTGCCAGCCGAATTTATCCTGCACCAGACCCCAGATGCCCTTGGGCGCAAACAGCATGATCGCGACAGCCACACTACCAAGCACGATCAGATAACTCGCACCCAGATCTGACAAGGTTTCGCGTAGCAGGAAAAACAATATCGTGCCGATCACTGGCCCTTCGATACGGCCTATGCCGCCGATGACGGTGATGAAGATCACGAAGGCCGTCCAGTCATTCACGCTGAAGGCTGATGACGGGGAGATGCGCAGTTTCGCCATGAAGATGAGCGAGCCGATCATGGCCGCACCAGCGCAGGCGACGACATAGAGCAGCCGTTTGGCACTCGCGACGCTGACGCCGGAGGATTCAGCTGCGATTTCCGAATCTCGTATGGCCTGCAAGGCAAGGCCCCAGCGCGAGCGCAAAAGCAGATAGACTGCGATCAGGACAGCGACAGTCACGCCAAGCGTGGTCCAGTAAATCATCTGTTCGCGCATGTCGCGTGTGGAGCCGATGGAGCGCACGATGGCGATGGGCAGCGAAACGCCAGAGCCGCCGCCCATGGCCTGCCATTGGGATGCCAGCAGCATGAAGACTTCGGCAACGACCCACGTGCCTATGGCGAAATAGGCGCCCTTGAGCCGGAAGACCAGATAGGAAACCGGTATCGATAAAAGCGCCGCTGCTGCGCCCGCTACAGGCACTGCCAGCAAGGGCGGAATGCCCAGAAACATCGCGCAACCAAACAAGACATAGCCACCAAACC
Source organism: Rhizobium sp. Q54 (assembly GCA_945901195.1). Lineage (GTDB taxonomy): Bacteria > Pseudomonadota > Alphaproteobacteria > Rhizobiales > Beijerinckiaceae > Terripilifer. The sequence continues at coordinate 1,621 of CAMDKB010000131.1, read as the reverse complement.
CGACATAGGCCTGTTGCCCCACAGAGACGAGGCCAGCGTAACCCGCAAGCAAATTCCACAGGCTGGCAAGGCCAAGATAGATCAGGAATTCGCCCACAAGGCGCATGGAATTGCGATCCATCCAATAGGGCCCGGAGGCGAGCGCTGCCAATCCAAGCAAAGCGAACGCAAGAGCGATGCGGCTTTCCGGTGTGGCGCGAACGATTGTGAATGCAGGTGCGTTCATCCCTCCACCCTCGGGAACAAGCCTTCGGGCCGGAACGCCAGGATGGCGAGAAATACCAGATGCCCGGCCAATAATTGCCAACCTGGATCTATCATCGCGCCCAACCCTTGCGCGACGCCGAGGATGACACCGCCTGCCAACGTGCCCCATAGATTGCCAAGGCCGCCAATGATGACTGCTTCAAAGCCGAAGATCAGGCGTTGTGGCCCAAGGGCCGGATCAAAATTGGAGCGCACGGCGAGGAATATCCCGGCAATCGCGACCACTGCGAGCGAGATCGCCATCGCTATGGCATAGAGATGCTTGTTGTCGTAGCCCATCAGGCGCGCGACATCTTGATCGTCAGATGTGGCGCGTAACGCGCGGCCGAGAGGTGTTGCATAGAACATGAATTGAAGCGCGCCGATGGTGACGATAGCCGTGACAAACATCAGCAATGGCAGCACCCCGATCGACAAGCCTTGAACTATGGGAATCGAAGCAATTTCAATCCCGCCGGCATTCAGTTTGCGGCTGTCGGCGGAATAGACCTGCAGCAGGGCGTTTTGAATGATGACTGACAGGCCGAAACTTACAAGAAGCGGCGGCAATATGTCGGCGCCCAACGTGCGATTGAACAGAAGCCGCTGCAAGGCATAGCCCGCGAGCGCAGAGAATGGCGCCACAACAAAAATTGCGAGCAGCGGGTTCAGATCGGTCAAAGTCACGCAGGTCAGCGCCATATAGGCCGCCAGCACGATAAGGTCGCCATGGGCGATATTGACCAGGCGCATGACGCCGAAAATCAGGGAGAGACCGGCAGCAAATAAGGCGTAAAGGCCGCCCACGAGAATGCCCTGCACGATGGCGTTGACCCAGACCATCCTAAACTCCGAAATAGGCGGCTGAGATCGCCTCGCGCGAAAGGCTGCCTGCTGCGCCTTCGAGGGTCACGCGGCCAGCACGCAGACAGTACACGCGTTTTGCCACTGCCAACGCCTGGCCGGTATCCTGTTCCACGATGATGGATGCGGTTCCTTCCCCGGTAATTTTGGGAAGCGCCGCGTAGATATCCTTGATCACGATCGGCGCCAGGCCGAGACTGAGTTCGTCAATCATCAGCAGCTCCGGGTTGGCCATCAGCGCGCGGCCAATGGCGACCATTTGTTGCTGTCCGCCAGAGAGTGACGTGGAGGATTGCGCACGACGCTCTTTGAGAATTGGAAACAGACTATAGACCCGCTCCAGCGACCACGGCCCTTTGCGCTTGAGTTGTCCGCCGGCCAGAAGGTTTTCTTCAACAGACAGCGAACGGAACAGGCGGCGTCCCTCCGGCACGAGCGCTATGCCCCGTCTAACAATGTGTTGCGTTTCCAGGTTTGCCAGGTTTTCGCCTTTGAAGCGTATGCTGGCGGC
>CAMDKB010000130.1 GCA_945901195.1 Rhizobium sp. Q54 | reverse complement strand
CTTCAGGCCGGATTGTATGCGGCAGCGGGCACCAGATCCCATAACGCATGGTTACTCTCCTGAACCACTTGGCGCGACTGGCCGCCGCAGCCTATTTCTGCATCTGCTTGCCAAGCATCTTTGCTTCCAGTTCATGCAGCGAAAGCACGCTGGCGTACTTGGCGTTCATGTCGAACAGATTGGCGCTATGGGCAAACTGCGACCGGTCGAAACAGCAATCGTCCACGACAACAGTCGGAAAGCCGTTGGAAAAGCAATCTACCACCGAGGCGCGCACACAGCCCGAAGTCGCCACACCGCAAACAACGACTGTGTCGATCTTCTTGCGGACCAGATAGCTCACCAAAGGCGTCTGGAAGAAAGCACTGGCCTTGGTTTTTTCCAACACCCACTCATCTGCACGAGGCGCGATGACCGCGGGTATTTCGTTGTGATCGGCAGCGACCTTCTTGTCCAGACGCTTGCCCTTTGTCGCGCGCCCGGAATAGGGCGTATCGTCGGGCGCGCTGCGCGTGAAGATGACCGGCCGCCCGAGCTCCCTGAACATCTCGATCAGACGCTTGATGCGAGGCATGGCCTCCCAGGACACCGGGCCGCAGGCAGTGGCGAATTCTTCTATGGAATCGTCCAGCGTCTGCCCTTCGCGGCCGGTAAAACCATAGGTGACATCCACCACCATGAGTGCAGTATTTTCGCCTATTTCGATATCGCCCCCGAAGCCCGCGTTCTCATACGTCCGGCGTTCAGCTTCCGGAACAATTGCCAGCCAATTTTTCACGTCGCACTCCTGTTTTCAGTTCTTCAGCCTGCATTCGAGGCCTATCATAGGCAGACAGGTTGCGCCCGTCCACTTCCTAACCCTGGAGCGCCTGCCGAGCCCGTTTCATCTCAACCAGATAGTCAGCAAAACCCTCAGCGATCGTGTATTTTGGCTGCCATCCGAGAACCGACTTTGCGCGCGATATGTCCATCGCATGCGCCTTCGACTTGGGCGGCGCGCCCGCCTCGACTTCAAAGACGACCTTCGGGAACAGGTTCCGGACAGCCCCAACAACGTCTTCAAATGGCGTGACATAGCCGTTGCCGACGTTGAAGATGTATTCCTTCGGCGCCGCTACGGTCGCAGCTATATCGGCGATATCGCCTATATCTCTTTCATAGATGTATTCGTTTGCCATGGTCTCCGAAGAGGGAATGCGCGCGGCAAGCCCGTCCAGTCCCGCCTCCAGCAAGGCCTGCATCTTCATGCCACCCGAAGAGCCGGCAAAAAAATGCCCGAAGCCATAGACATTCGCCGGCCGCAGGATCAGCAATTCAAATTTATACTCATCGGCATATGCCTCAAGGATCATTTCCTTGGCGGCCTTGTAATTGCCATAACCACGATTGGCGCCACGCGGAAAGTCTTCGGGCACATTCGCGTTCGTTTCACGCCGCGTGTCGTAGACGCCCATCGTACTTATATGAACAAGCCGCTTTACTCCTGTCAGCCGCACAGCTTCAGCGATGTTCCGCGTGCCACCCAAATTTATATCGAAAGCATTGGAAAGCGATTGTTGCACGCGCCCGCCAATCAACCCTGCGGTATGCAACACCACCGATGGTTTGCAATCCTGCATGGCGGCCACCAGCGAAGGCAGATCACGAACATCTGCGCGGATCAATTTTCAGCCTTTGCCGCCAAGCCGAAACTTCAGGTAGTCTGCGCGCGGCTCCGGATCCAGAAAGACGATTTCCTCTCCGCGCGCAATCGCATTCCGCGCAAATGCAGTGCCTATCAATCCTGCGCCTGTAACCAAAATGGCCATTTGATTTCCCGATTTTTACTTGATTTCACCTGTAGCGATCAACTTGAATTGTTCGACGATATGCGGAGGCGACGCATAGACCTCGCGAATAACCTTTTCGATCTGTTCGCCTGTTTGCGGCGTGATTTCACCGAATGCGATCTTCTGGGCATCGTCGGAAAATGCGGGGTCGTTGAAGGTTGCAAACATCGCCTTGCGCATGGCCTCGAACCGCGCCTGGGGCACGCCCGGCGGCATCATGAACGGACGGCCCAACGCAAATGAGGCCGAAGAGGCTTTCAACAAGGCCAGCTTATCCGGGTCTTTGATGATCTCGGGAAGAAACGGCACATCGGGAATTTCTTTTTCCTTATAAGGCCCCCATTGCGCCACGACGTTTATCTTCTTTTCCTTTAGCCAGGTTGGGCGGGCCTGCATCATGCTGGCATAAAAATGCGGATAAGAATCGACTTCTCCCCGCTCCATGGCAAGCAACGCGGCATTGGAGCCGGGATAGCCTGGCACGATTTTCAGCTTGGCGCCCAGCACCTGAATCAGCAAACGTGAATTGTAAGCAGGCGTGGACGCTGCCGCGGGAACGCCAATCGTGATTTCCTTCGTCTGCAAATCCTCAATCGTGCGTACACCCGCTGTGTGCCACACCATGAGAACGCCACTTTCGACATTTGGTGAACCAAGCCACATGAGTTTGAGCGGATCAAACACGGCCGCCTTGTTGCCCGCCAGTGGCTCGAATGGAATTGTATTCTGCATCAGCGCCAGCACAGTGCCGTCACGCTCAGCAACGGTATAGACAAAATTGGGCGCTCGAATGCCGCCAGCTCCCGGCATATTGCGTACAACCAGAGTAGGATTGCCAGGCAAATGCTTCGCCAGTGTGCGCACAGTAATGCGCGCAAGCCCATCATAGCCGCCCCCGACATCGGAACTGACAATCAGAGACACAGTCTTGCCGCGATAAAACTCCTCGACCGTCTGTGCGTGACCTGGGCTGCACAAAAGGAAAGTTGAGAAGCATACGCTCAGCCCTGTCAGTATTTTCCGTACCGTGATTTTGCTCGCATTCATTTGCTTGTCCTCACTCCTTTACATGCCTTCGCCGGTCGCGATCATTCTTAATTGCTCGATAACACCGGGCGGCGATGCATACACATCGCGCAATACCTTTTCAATTTGTTCGCCCGTCTGGGGCGCCAGATCCGCAAATCCGATTTTTTTCGCATCATCAGCAAAGCCGCTATCGTTAAATGTGGCAAACATTGCCTTTCGCATGGCTTCGAACCTGTCCTGCGGTACGCCGGGAGGCATCATGAATGGACGCCCGAGTGAATAAGAGGCGGACGAAACATGAAGCAGGGCCAGCTTTTCCGGATCCTTCACCACATCAGGCAGAAATGGCACATTCGCTATGCCGTTTTCCTTGAAGGGGCCCCATTGCGCCAGCACTAGAACCTGGCCGCTTTTGATCCAGTCAGGGCGCGAGGACATCGTCGAATTATAAAAATTCGGAAATGAATCAATCTCGCCGCGCTCCATCGCCAGCAGCGCAGCGGTAGAACCAGGATAGCCCGGCACGATCTTGAGTTTCAGCCCCAGTACCTTGATCAAAAGCCGCGCATTATATGCCGGCGTCGAGGCCACCGATGGTACGCCAATCGTAATTTCCTTTGTCTTGAGTTCCTCAAGCGTCTTCACGCCTGCACTGGGCATGACCAGCAGCACGCCGGTTTCAACATTGGGCGAACCAAGCCATAGCAGCTTGGTGGGATCAAATGTCGCTGCCTTGTTGCCGACAATCGGTTCAAATGGGATCGTATTCTGCATCAACGCAATCACGGTGCCGTCTTTTTCAGCAATTGTATAAACATAATTCGGCGCGCGGATGCCGCCCGCGCCGGGCATGTTGCGCACCACCACATTCGGATTGCCCGGCAGATATTTCGGCAAAGTCCTTGCGGTGATGCGTGCTGTCGCGTCATAGCCTCCGCCCGGCTCAGAGCTGACGATAAGCGACACGGTCTTGCCACGATAAAACTCTTCGGGCGATTGCGCGATAGCTGGACCCGCTGCGCCAGCCAGCAGACTGCAAGTGGCCGCAAGCAAGAGCCTGCTTTTCAAATCGCACATGACCGACACCCCTTACATGCCATCGCCAGAAGCGATGCTCTTCATTTGTTCAATCAATGCAGGCGGCGCAGCATAGACTTCACGCACGATCTGCTCGAGTTGTGCACCTGTCTGTGGTGCAAGGTCAGTAAAGCCGATCTTTGTCGCATCTTCCACAAATGCCGGATCCTTGAAAGCCTTCATGAGAGCATCCCGCATCGCTTCGACACGGTCCTTTGGGACGTCAGGCCCCATGATGAACGGCCTGCCAAGATATAGCGATGCAGACGCAATCTTCAACAATGCGGCCTTTTCGGGATCTTTTACAACATCTGGTAGATAGGGCACATCGGCCATGGCAGGCTCTTTATGCGGTCCCCATTGCGCCAGAAGCACCGTCTTGCCTTCCTTGTGCCACGTGGGCCGAGAAGCCATCATCGAATTAAAATATATCGTGAAGGAATCAACTTCACCCCGTTCCATCGCCAGCAAGGTTTCGTTCGCGCCAGGATATCCCTGCACGAGTTTCAACTTGAGATCAGCTACCTTGATGAGCAAGCGCGTAAGCTGCGCCTGGTTTGACGCGATTCCCGCAACCCCGGCGGTGATTTCCTTGCGCCTGAGATCTTCAAGCGTTTTGACACCCGACGAATGCCAGACCATGAGCAGCGCAATCTCGACATTGGGCGAGCCGAGCCAGTTAATTCTTGTGGCGTCAAATGCGGCAGCCTTGTTGCCCAGCAGCGGATCGAAAGGCACCGTGTTCTGCATGAGCGAGATCACACTGCCGTCTTTGGCTGCAATATTGTAGATATGATTGGCGGCCCGGATTCCACCAGCCCCTGGCATGTTCTGAACTGCTATAGTGGGATTGCCGGGAATATGGCGGCCAAGATGTCGCGCGGCCAGCCGTGCCGTCGCATCATATCCCCCGCCTGGTGCAGAACTCACGATGAGCGAGACAGTCTTGCCCTGATAGAAATTCGCAATGTCCTGCGCGTTAGCACTTGGACTGAGGGACACTATCGCTGCAATCTTCAACGCCCCAAATAATCCGCGTCTAAGCGGTATTGTTTTCAGCTTTTGCATCACCCTTACATACCTTCGCCCGTCGCGATCATCTTCAGTTGTTGCAACACTGCCGGTGACGCTGCATACACATCGCGCACGACTTTCTCAATCTGCGCACCGGTCTGCGGAGCAAGTTCAGCAAAGCCAATTTTCTTGGCATCCTCTGCAAAAGCTGGATCATGGAAAGTTTCCATCATCGCCTTGTGCATGGCCTCGTAACGATCCTTCGGTACGCCCGGCGCCATCATGAAGGGACGGCCCAGATAGAAGGACGCCGAAGCAGACATGAGGAGGGCTTTCTTGTCCGGATCCTTCACAATGTCTGGAAGATAGGGCACATCATTGATCAACGGTTCGCGTGGACCCCATTGCGCAACCAGAACAGTCTTGCGCTCCTTCAGCCAGGTCGGACGGGAAGCCATCATGGAATTGTAGAAATTTGGAAATGAATCCACTTCTCCCTTTTCCATTGCAAGCAAACTGTCATTGGCGCTGGGGTATCCGGCAACTATACGCAGTTTGAAATCCATCGTCTTGATCAGCAGCCGCGCAAGATAGGCAGGTTGCGAAGCCGCTGCGGGCACGCCGACAGTAATTTCCTTTTTCTGCAAATCCTCAAAGGTTTTTATGCCGGCCTGATTCCAGACCATGAATATGCCGGTTTCCACATTCGGAGAGCCGAGCCAGAGAAGTTTGGTTGCATCGAACGTCGCCGCCTTGTTGCCAAATAAAGGTTCGAACGGAATCGTATTCTGCATCAATGTCAGCACACTGCCGTCTTTCGGCGCAATCGCGTAGACATAGTTAGGCGCACGTATGCCGCCGGCGCCGGGCATGTTCTGCACGACGACATTCGGCTGCCCCGGCAGGTGCTTTTGCAGGGTCCGGGCGGTAATCCGGGCCGTGGCGTCATAGCCTCCACCAGGCGCCGAACTCACGATAAGCGAGACGGTCTTGCCCTTATAAAACTCTTCGGGTGTTTGTGCAGCAAGCTGACACATCCCAATGACGTGAAAGCCGGCGACAAATATCGCACGTCCAAATTTACTGTGCCGCATACAGCTCTCCGTAAGGCCTCATGTTCCTGTCAATTCTCGCCAGTGAAGATATACCGGAGAATATCGATCACTTCCTTTGGCGATGCATAGGTTTCCCTGATGACCTTCTCCAGCGCTGGACCCGATTGAGGTTGCAGCTCCGCAAATCCAACCTTCTTGGCATCAGCTGCAAACTCCGGGTCGTTGAACGTATCCATAAATCCTTTTCGCAGCGCTTCCACGCGATCAGCCGGAACATCCGGTGGCGCCAGAAAAGGACGACCAAGCGCCAATGTTGCCGAAACACCAGCCAAAATTGCCCTCTTCTTGGGATCGGTTACAATATCATTTGCAAAAGGAACGCCAGGTAGATTGGGCTCGTTGATCGGCCCCCATTTGACAGGCAACGCCACCTTCTTGTCTCGCACCCAATCAGGCCGTTGCGCCATCATGGAATTATAAACGTGAGGAAACGAGTGAACCTCGCCTTTTTCCATGGCAAGTATGACTGCGCTTGAGCCGGTATAACCGGCAACAAGTTTTAGCTTCAGCCCGAGCACCTGGTTCAACATGCGGGCGCTTAGTGCCGGATTGGATGCAATGGCCTCAACGCCGATAAGGATTTCCGTTTCCTGAAGATCCTTGATCGTCAACGCCGGCGCCTGATGCCACACCATCAGGACCCCGGTCTCCACGTTCGGCGACCCCAGCCAATTGAATTTCAGCGGATCGAACGTTGCATTCTTGTTGCCGATCAAGGGTTCGAACGGCATCGAAAACTGGATGAGCGCGATCTGAAGCCCGGTACGTTCAGCGACCGTGTACATGTAATTGGGGGCGCGCAAACCGCCGGCGCCCGGCATATTCTGCACGATCACGGTCGGCTTTCCCGCCATATGATTGGACAGATGTTTTTGCACAATGCGCGCTGTTGTATCAAAACCGCCGCCTGCGCCTGCACCCACGGTGATTGTGAGCGTCTTGCCCTTGAAAAACTCTTCCGGCGATTGCGCTTTGGCAATCCCGGAGGCTGCTAGCGCCAGTGTTGTGGCAAACACGGTCGCCCCGGTGCGTATCATGCTCAGCATCATTCCGCTCCCTTGCTATCCCATGTGAGCCCTGGCTTCAGTTTTTTTCGCCCGTGTAAATGTACTTCAGGATATCGACCACATCTTGTGGCTGCGAATACACATCCTTGATGAGTTTTTCGAGATCAGGACCCGATTGCGGCGTGATGTCCTGAAATCCGATTTTCTTTGCGTCGGCGACAAAGGCGGGATCATTGAACGTTTCGGCAAAGGCTTTTTGCAGAACGGCCAGCCTCTCTGCAGGCACGCCCGGCGGCGTCATGAATGGCCGTCCCAGCGCCAGCGTTGCTGAAACCGCCTTCTGGATCGCCAGCATCTTGGGATCTTTGATAATGTCCTCGGCGTATACATCGCTGCCTGAATTGCCGACTTTTGGTCCCCAGCGCACTGGTGTCACGACCTTGTGGTCACGAACCCAATCGCTTCTTACGGACATCATCGAATTGTAGAAATTAGCGAAGGCATGCACCTCCCCTTTCTCCATCGCTAGCATCACGGCGGAGGAGCCAAGGTATCCCGACACGATACGCATTTTCAGGCCAAGTGTCAGATTCAGCGCACGGGTATAAACTGCAGGGGAGGACGTCATGGATTCGACACCCATGTTGATTTCCTTTTCCTGCAAGTCTTTCAACGTCAGTGCAGGCGCCGTGTGCCAGATCATGACGACGCCAGACTCCGCATTGGGCGACCCGACCCAGCCGAACTTCGTCGGGTCAAATTTGGCGTTCTTGTTCCCGATCAACGGCTCGAACGGCACTGTCACCTGCATGATGCCGACAGTAAGGCCCGTCTTTTCAGTTACCGTATACATTGTGTTGGCAGCGACAACGCCACCGGCGCCCGGCATATTCTGCACGACGATATTGGGCTGGCCGGGCATGTGACGGGAAAGGTGCTGGCCGACGATACGGGTGATCGTGTCGTAACCGCCGCCCGGAGTCGAGCTTACAATAAGCGTAAGATTCTTGCCCTTGTAGAATTCAGCCGCAGTTTGCGCCTTCGCGGGCATTCCGGCAGATAATGACGCTGCGCCCAGAACGAGTGCGGCGCAGCTGTACTTTGCAAATACACGGCTCATCCAGTCCTCCCTGACGGCCCCACGCTGGCTTTCGCGCCTGCTGTTTGGTCCTTGGGGATCAAGACTAGCCGTTTGGCGGCCAGATGCAAATGCCGTCCGTTAGGAGCGACACCTTATTTTTTGGCGCTCAGAACGACCTTTCCATAATCGATCGCTGCGCTTTCCCAGACCAGGGAATGGTGGGCTGCGGCCGCAAAGCAATCACGGAACTGCCGGTTGAGTACACTATCATTGTGCAAGGCCCGTCCGCCCGCGATATTGTAGAGCTTCTGCACAGCATTGAGGCAAAGTTGCGCGGCATAACAGGCGTTGCGTTTGCCCTGAACATGTTGAATCGGGCTGACTTCCTCACCCCGCGCCAGCGTCTCCATGGTTTCGCGAATAGCGCCCAGATACATCCGCTCAGCCGCTTCGATTTCTGCCGCAGCCAGCCCTGTCGACATTTGTATGCCCGGCTGCACCGCAACCGAATTACCACGTGAGGTTCGCGTCGCAGTCTGATCGCAGAAGTTCTGCAAAAAGCCCTTTGCGACGCCCACAACCACGGCGGTGTAACTGACGGCCGAGACTCCGCCACGCGGCAGCTTGGTCATCGGCGCGGTGTAATAGAGTGTGCCCGGCGACTGCCCGGCATCGTTGAGTTTCTTGTCGAGCGTGCGATGGGCGGGCACGAAGACATTCTTCACTTCAAAGCTCTTTGAACCTGTGCCAGCAAGGCCCATGACATGCCAGTCGTCGATGATGGTCACTTCGCTGGTTGGCATCAGCGCCATCAGTCCCCGGCCCTGCTTGCCGTCTTCGCCATAAACATAACCGCCGCACATCACCCAATCTGCATGGTCAATGCCGCTGGAAAATTGATGCACGCCATTCCAGACGACGCCGCCATCCACTTCTGTTGCCCGGCCTACGGCGGAAACTGCTACACATAGCTTTTTGGTGTCGTCTTCGGCCCATACATCATCCTGCGCGCTCAGATCATAGGCCGAAAGCTTGAGGGGATTGTCCGCAAGAACCATATAAACCCACGCCTGCGAGCCGCAGCCCTCAGCCAGAATCTGCGCGACTTCGCAGAGCATGTCATAACCAAGCTCATAACCGCCGTAACGGGCGGGCTGACAGACGCGCAATAGCCCCTGGTCCACATAGTCTCGAACTGTAGCATCTGGCGCCTTGCGCAGTTTTTCACATTCTGCCGAACGCGCGGCGAGGACGGGCACAAGCGCACGGGCTCGCGCCAACACGTCCTCGCGCGTCGCTTTCACCTGCGTTGGACGTATTGTCTTGCCACCTTCAACTATCGACAGGGCCATCTTCTTCTCCAGGGATTTGCCTCATGTTTTAGGGCGCAGCCCCGCCGAGGGCAAGCTCCGTCCAGGGACGTAATACCAAAGCGATGAGACTCCCATCGCTTTGGCAGGCGCGAAGCCGCGCGCCGTTATGAGGAAGCAGAAAACGGTCCAACGTATCTCCGCTGGCTTTCGCCACCAATTCAATTCAACCCCATTATCGCCTTCGCTTCCTTCGGGCTTGCCAATTCGCCGCCGAGCAATTCCACGATCTGCCTCGCCTTTTGTACGAGAGCGGCATTGGACGGCGCCGGCACGCCGTAGGACAGGAAGCGATTGTCTTCAAAGCCGACGCGCAGGTGGCCCCCCAGCAGAAACGCATGCGCCAGCATGGGATATTCGAACCGCGAAATGCCGAACGCCGCCCATTTGGCGCCTTCCGGCAGCAGGCTCTTCATGTACAACATGGCCTCGACGCTGGCCGCCACGCCATAACCGACACCAAGCACGATCTGGAAAAAGCCTGGCCCTTCCAGCACGCCTTTACTGATCAGCGTCTTGGCCAGCGCAATATCACCGGTGTCGAACACCTCCAGCTCCGGCATCACGCCGGCAGAACGGATCATGACCGCCATTTCTGTGAGAATTTCTGGCGTGTTGATCATCGCGCTATCGCGCATCCACATGTTGTTGAAATCCAGCGAGCAGATGTCGGGTTTGAGTTCCACAACATGAGCAGCCCGCTCACGCGCGGTCTTCATCATCGTGCCCTTCCCCGCGCGCGAGGGATCTTCACGGTCAAACACAAAGCGTGCGCCACTTCCCGTCGTCAGGTTGATGAGCACGTCCACGCCATCGTCGCGAATGCGTTCAACCACTTCGCGATAATAGCGGATATCCATCGAGCCATTTGTTGTCTCGGGGTCGCGTACGTGAATATGCACGACAGCCGCACCGGCTTTGGCTGCGCCGATGGCCGATTCAGCGATCTCCTTTGGCGTGACAGGCACCTGCTTGTCTTTGCCAACGGGAGCGCCGCCCGTCACGGCGCACGTAAGAATGCGTTTGTCCATCATGTCCTCCCGAATTTGAGATTGTTCTATTCTTTCTCGATATTGTTTTCTTCCGCCACGCGGG
>CAMDKB010000129.1 GCA_945901195.1 Rhizobium sp. Q54 | reverse complement strand
AGCTTTGCTGTTGCGCCGGTGTCCACCAGATCATCGACCACAAGAACTTTTGCGCCTTCGTCTCCGTTCACGACTTCGTCGGCGATGTGTTTGAGCACAGTCAACGCACCCTGCTTATTTTCCGTATTGTAGCTGGAAATACAGACGGTTTCGATGACGCGTATGCCAAGTTCGCGCGCCACGATCGCCGCCGGCACCATGCCGCCTCGCGTGATCGCAACGATCGCCCTGAAGGGCCCAACCCCGTTCAGCCGCCAGGCCAGCGCCTTGGCGTCACGATGAAATTGATCCCAGGAAACTGGAAAATGCTTTTGAGCCTCACTCATATCAAGTCCTTCTCAGGCATTGCCGCGGGCGGCTTGCAGGGCGTCCAGCATGGCTTGCGTATCAGCGGTCGCCGCCTTCAACGACGCCAGGTTCTTGCTACGCAGGACAATCTGGTTCTTGAAGCCCCCACCGGACGTGTTGAAATGCGGATAGGAGCCGATGGAAACGTCAGAATATTGCTTGTCGACTTCTTCAAGACCCTTGGCGTAGGCGCCTTCCGGCAGGCCAGCTTCCAGCGTCTCGCTGATCATTTTCGCTCCGGTTTCGAGTGTCTCGACCACATTTGCCAGCATGGCCTGCATGATGCGCGGCACACCCGCCATGACCATGACATTGCCGATCTTGAATCCCGGCGCCGCCGAAATCTGATTGGTTATAAGATCGGCCCCCTTGGGAATGCGGCACATGCGCAGCCGGGCTTCGTTGAGATCCTCACGCTTGAGACGCGTCAAAAGCAATTCGACCGCCCGTTCATCCACATCAATGGAAACGCCCATCGCCTTGGCGACGCTGTCGGCGGTAATGTCATCATGAGTGGGGCCGATGCCGCCGGTCGTAAACACATAAGTGTAGCGGTGGCGCAGCGCATTCACGGCGGTGATAATTTCTTCCTCGATATCAGGGACGATTCGCACCTCTTTCAGATCAATGCCGACATTGGTCATGTAATCGGCAATGAAGCCGATATTTTGGTCCTTGGTGCGGCCCGAAAGTATTTCGTCGCCGATAACGAGAATGGCGGCAGTGATATTTTTTTCAAGTTTGGCCTGTTCGCTCATGGTCGCTTCCCCGGACTTGGCTTTCATCTTCCGTTTATGAAGACAAGGAGCGTTTTGGCAAGGGCTGTCGATCACCAGGGCAAAGGGAGGGCCAAAAATATGCGCCGGAATGGCCGCAGCGTGTCAAAACCTCTTCCGGTAACCCAGCGAGATCATGTCGCGCTCGTAATGGTAAAGCCGGACACTGCTCTGATTCCAGACATGGGAATAGGACAGCAGAATATCTCCAGCCAACAGGTCGGATTGATAAATGGCATCGAGCCCGGCGACAGTTTTCGTATCCTTGCGGACACGGTCATTCATCGCTTCCTGTGCATCATAATTGATTTGCTCATGCGAACCGTAGAGCGAGACAACGAAATTTTTCGCAAAGGCATATTGCCACCCGAGCGTGCCACCGAACGAACGGTTCGAATAGATAGAAGACCGCGCAATTTCACGACCCGCGATCAGGCCCGCCGAGAACACGCCCGCGCTTTGCGTCTTCACGTCTACGCCGGGTGCGGCGCGCAACACATGGGCGCTGCGGTCGCCTTGTTCGAAATATTGCCGGTGCCCCAGCACTGTCGCTAGATTGAGCGAAACCACATCTGAGAGCGAATAACGGACCTGCGGCGCAATGCCATATTCGTTGGTGTAGAAACGCTGGCTCGAAGGCAGCTTGGAATTTTCCACACGCATGACGTTCACAAACACCGGCACCAATATTGTCGTCCGGTCGCCCGGCTGGAACACCGGACCGGTCGCTGCATTGACCGTGTAGGAATCATAATCGCCCTGACCGAAATAACGGCGGGCTCCCAGACTTAGATTTGTCGCCCAGGCAAAATTTCTGTCGAAACGATAGACCTGGTCAAACTCAGCCTTGATGAACCCGAAAGCCGAGCCACTCTTGCGCGCATCGCGATTGAGCGTGAACGGAAGACCAAACAAAGTCACCTGATGGGCGCTGGTGGCCTGATTGACGTTGCTGTCATAACCGGCGCCAACCGTAACACGGGCGCGATAGGCATGCCCCTGCTGATCACGATTTTGCATCATCGAAAGGAAGCGGTCTATATTTGCGGCAACTTGTGCTGGCGGATTTTGCGAACGCACATCGCGGAAGAGCCGCTCGGCTTCGGGGTTGTCGCCTTTCTCCTGCAGCACGCGGGCCAATTCCAGCTTTGCGCGCTGCGAGGAGGGATCGCGCGCCAATGTCTGCCGGAACGCTGTCTCGGCTGTGCCAAGATCACGGGCGCGATACGCAGCAACGCCAAGAATGAACCATTGCTGCGGCCCTGCATTGGCGGGCGAATGTTGACGGCGCAGCAACGCATAGGCCTCAGCCGCCTTGCCTTCGTTCAATAACTGGCTCGCCTGAGCCTCGATCTGCGGTGTGATCGCCGCCTGTGCAGCGCCGCAGCCGAGCGCCATCAAGGCGGCAACAGCGGCAGTTATGGACAAGCGCACGTTCATGGAGCCGCCCCCACCTTACCCCGGAAGATGCCGAGCGCCGACCCGTCTGTCGCACTGCCTACACTCTTGAAATATTCAAATCTGCCTGCTGTTTCCGTGCCTGCCGGACCCGTAAACGCGCCTGCAAGTGTTCCCCCGCCCGACGGGCTCGAATTGAAAGTGCCTAGATACATGCTGAAACTGCCGGCCGATCCCGTCCCCGGCGTTGTTCCGATGGGCAAATTGGTAAAGGTAGGCGCGGCCCAGGCATTTCCATTCAAGGTCAGGTTCAGCGACCCGGACATGGTCTGGGCGCCAAAATTTGCGTTCAGTTGCGCGGACCCGCCAATGGCGCCGGGTGACACGACAGAATTGTTGTTGGTGAAATCACCCAGAACCGGGCCCGAATAGATAGCTGTGCCGGTTTTCTGAGCTATCACCTGCGGATCGGTCAGTGTGCCAAACAAGGCAAATCCGCGGGTCACATTGGTAGTCAGGGATCCTGATGTCAGTGTGACCTGACCGTTCCACTCCCCCCATGCCGTGTACTGAAACCCAGGATCGACATGCGCCACTATTGTCAAAGGCGCTGCAGCGGTAGCAGAAAAATAATTCCCGACGATGGGAACAACGGTCGCCGCTATCTGATCGCCGTTCTGGATCGGGACCGTTTGAGTGGCAGGCAATGACAGGCCAACAGACGCCGACAAGGGTGTTGGTCCGTAAAGCGTCGTTGCAGACCCAGCGGCATTGGCCAGGCCTGCCCATTGTTGCGGCGGCGCAACTGGCTCCTCTATCACCTGCCGGGTCTCGACCGGCAGACAAGCCCCCGTATTACATCCGGCTGGCGGACTTACAGGGGCCAGAAGGGCCTGCTGCACGATGGGCGGCCCGGGCTGCGGCGAAACATCGCCCGGCTGCTCGGCAATCCGGGTACGCCCGCATAATCCGCCCGTGCAATATTGCTGAAACGTGAAGCGCGTCCTTGGAGAATCAGAGCGGCGAACAGAGCCAGTGTCGATGACAAACGTCTGCCCGCGAATGTTCAAGGTCGCGCAACTGGTAGTTCCCGTGACACAGAGAAAAGCTGCGCCATCATCCTGCAGGGTGACCAGCGTCTGTCCAACTTGGGACGATATATCCAGCACGGTGCCACGCACGCCGATCGTCGCCGTCGACGTCTGGATCTTGTAGGCATTCTTGTCAGAACTGCCCGTGGCGAAACGGAACGCCCCGCGCGCCAGATTGATGGTAACAGTCTCAGCTTTTGAGCCGCCCTTGTAGACAAATTCGTCCAACACAACCCGCGACGACGGACCCACGGACAGATTGGTGTCATCAAGGAAGGTCAGTCGGGTAGAGGAAGCTGCGCCTGTTGAGACGGCTTCGCTGCGGAAGACAGAGCCGCCAGGACTGAGTCGAACACTCACTCCGGCCCGGAAAGCCGTCACTTCGTTTTGAACCGCCGCCGCCGCGCCGACGCGCTGCTGGGCTTGGGCAAGAGAAACCGGAAATGTCAGAACAAGACTCAAGACGACACAAAGAGCAGCAAGCGAGAACTGCAGACGAAAATGAAGCGCGACCGGCCAAAGCCTCGTTGCGCAAGCCATTTCAATATATTGCCGCACGAAGTACCGCATTCAGCGCCTCGAAATCTACAAAACGCAACCCGGAAAGCTCGCGATCCAAACTGCAGACCGCAAATTTTACAAAAACAAGAAAATGCGTCCTGTCCGAACTTTAATGGAAAGTTAAAAACGCGAAACGCAATAGGTGAAAGTGGGCAAAATATTGCGCAGGGCGTTGCGCGCGCGCAACATACGATTGATATTGTTACATTTTGTAACACGCGCGCTCAGAGTTTGGGCGCCGCGCGCCAACCACGCGCGCGGTGGCTTGACCTGTGCGCTTCCCGCCCACTAACCAATGGCATGCGCTTTTCTCCCCCGCTCGTCACCGGCCGTCTGCTCCGGCGCTACAAGCGCTTCCTGGCGGATGTGATTCTCGACAGCGGCGAAGAAATCACGGCGCATTGCGCGAACCCCGGGGCCATGCTCGGGCTGACGACGCCGGGAAACCGGGTCTTTCTTTCGCAATCAGATAACCCCAAGAGAAAACTGAAATATTCCTGGGAGGTGGCCGAGGCGGATTTCGGGCGCGGACCAGAATTTGTAGGCATCAACACAAGCCACCCCAACGCCATCGTAAGTGCCGCCATCAGCGCCGGGTTCTTCGGCGAACTCGCGTCCTATTCATCACTGCGGCGCGAAGTGAAATACGGCAGGAACAGCCGCGTCGATATTCTGCTTACAGGCGACGGGTTGCCCGATTGCTATGTCGAGATCAAGAACGTTCATATGATGCGGTGCCCCGGTCTGGCCGAATTTCCCGACAGCGTGACGGCGCGTGGCGCAAAGCACCTCGCCGAGCTTGGCGATATGGTTGCCGCAGGCCACCGTGCCGTCATGGTCTACCTCATCCAGATGCAGGCGAATCGTTTCACTCTCGCTGGCGATATCGACACGAAATACGCGGCAGCCTTCAAGCTGGCACGTAAACGCGGCGTCGAAGCCATTGCCGCCTGTTGCAAGGTTCATCCGGAGGGGATCGAGATTGAGAAGATTGTGCCGATCGAAATGTAGATGATCCATTTCGGGACAGACGCGCGCTACTATTTGGGATCGTCAGCGATGGAAAAATCGGTGATCGTGTCGATGCCGTCGTAGGGAATTAGTGCCGCTTGGTGTACCCATTAAGTAGCTGATACTTATAGCCTGAGCTAACAGTACTTGAAGCACTGTGTACCTCAATGTGTCACCTATTGAGTTGATACGCAAACAGGCACAACGGCAGGCATTGAAACGCTTTGGGGTGCCATACGTCGACAAGGCTGCAGTTTAATATAACAATTGGCGATCACCTTTCATTGCGCGAGGAACCTATGGATCACGACAAGCTGTTTCGGCAGGATGCAATGTCACTCGCTCGGTATCTCAAGCCAATGCTTGTTGTCATGTTAGTCATAGGCAATACATCGGCAAATGCGGCAACCTGCCAGTCAGGACCGCCTTTAAAGCTTTCATCATATTCTTCAAAACGCGACCCGGCTAACATTACGCCAAGAGAGGCGATTGCGAGCTACAAGAAAGGGGACGTTGCCGTCATTGCATATTTCAAAGGGGTGGCGGATGGACTTACGTGGTCGGGGGCCGCTGCAAGAGTGAATGGCTCAAAGGAACTGTTTTGTGAGCCTCAGGTTGATTTCAATGCAGACTTGGCTGTCAAGGTTTTGGAGAACTATCTAATTCGAGTTCAAAGTAAGCCTGACATAAATGATCCATGTGGGCCATTGGCATCGGTAATCTTGCACGCATTTCAAAGCGCATATCCTTGTCGTTAGAGCTGAGTCCATATAGCCATCGATATTCCCAAGTCAGTCTCACTGCTAGCTTAAGGCGAACAACGGCCCGCGCGGTTTACTGTGTGTTTTGAACTTATTTCCAGCGGTAAATCCCAAATAGAGTACCCTCGTTAGGGTCCCCTTTTTTCCCGTCCGCAACTATCAGAAACGCCGCGCCACTTTTCGCACGCAATGACGGCGGATTGACCGCAGGCGACAACGCCAAGTTACGATTGCGCCAAGTTCCCCTGTGAAACCCTGCCCGAAACAGCCAAGGCCATTAGGTTGACAGGTCGCGATATGCATGTAACATTAACAGCAACGAACGATGTTATTAACGTTACGAGGATACCGACACATGGCTCAGGGTCACTTCGTTGCCTACTATCGGGTGTCCACGGAACGCCAAGGCCGCTCGGGGTTAGGCCTAGAGGCACAGCAGGCCTCTGTCAGAGACTACCTGAATGGCGGTACTTGGAAGCTTGTTGCGGAGGTCACTGAGGTTGAGAGCGGGAAGCGTAATGACCGCCCGAAGCTGGCTGAAGCCCTAAGGCTCTGCCGGTTGCATGGCGCGACCCTGATAATCGCCAAGTTGGACCGGCTGGCACGTAACGTGGCGTTTGTTTCCAACCTAATGGAAGCCGGGGTTGATTTCACAGCGGTGGACTTCCCGCAAGCTAACCGGCTGACGGTTCACATTCTGGCAGCCGTCGCGGAACACGAAGCTAAGGCAATCTCTCAGCGGACCAAGGCGGCGCTACAGGCGGCAAAGACGCGCGGTGTTAGACTGGGGGGCGACCGGGGCAACATACGCCAGATACGCGCCAAGGGGACCGCTGCAAGCGTGGTGTCACGGGTGGCGAAAGCGAACGCCCGAGCCGCCGATGTGCTGCCGGTGATCCGTGAATGTCAGGCCGGTGGTAGATCCCTGCGAGCAATCGCGGGTGAATTAACTGCAAGAGGCATCCCCACGGCGCGTGGCGTTGGAACCTGGACTGCCATTCAGGTGCGGCGGGTGCTTCTGCGGGGCTAGCTATTTATCTAGATTCTACATCCTGCATCCTGTGGTTGGTCCAGCATGCAGATAAGAGTCGGCCCTCTCGTGACGCGTCAGTGACGTTGGCCTAGAAAAGCCGCTGTGTGGGCCTGCAGATCAGTTCGGCATGCATAGATGCTGTTGCGCCTACCGGTAGCGTGGGGCCATATGCAGCCAGCCACCACATCACTGAAAGACGCCCTGTTATTCGGTCTAGGCTCCCGTTAGAAATCAAACGAGCACCTTGCGCGTTAGTACCAGCACTGCGAAGATGGACAGATGTATCACTGACATTGATTACGTCAAACGTACCTATGGGCGTTGTTAGCGTTTTCCGATCGAAGTCGAGATGCGAGGCAGCGCTGGGAATGTTTCCTTGCTGTGCGTCTGGATTGTAAACCGTCATCAGGCCTCCACACATAAAGGCGACCTGTTGCGCAGCCGTTGTGCTTGCAGCAAAGGCAGAGGCAACGACAATGAGTGCTTTGGCGATTTGCTCAGCTTTCAATAGCGGTCTCCCGATTCACGGTATTCAAGAGATAGTCGCAAGTTGATCGTGTCGCAATATCGCCGGAAGTTGTCTAGGGTGCGCAGGACGCGAACCCATAGGATGCACTCGTATAGAAAACCACTTATAGCCCATATCCCGATGCTAGTCGGTATGGGGTGACCATTACTAAGTGTATGTAACTAAACTGTCTTGACAATCATTAGGGATATTCAACATGCCCATTTAGGTGCGTAACGAAACTCTGTAGCGGACTAGTAATCGAAAGGCCGCAATATGGAACTAAATGAAGGAAAGGCTTGCGATGCCATTCTCCGCCACATCGAGGTTAGGGAAGGAGCATTGCGTTCCCATATCAAATGCCTTGACGGCGCACCTCCTAACGCACAAGTCGAGCTAGTATGTACAATCGGAAGCCGAAGGTATGCAATTGAACACACTGGGATAGTGCCGTTCGATCAATTCATTAAGTTCAATAACAATCGCAACGACTGGTCTGAACTGATCAACAAGGAGCTTGCGGCGGACCTGCCAGAAGGTGATGCTTATCGGTTAATCATCCCATATAATGTAGACTTTGCAAAAACGGACCGTAAAGCTCCACATATTCGAAAGTCTCTGATTGCTTGGATCAAGTCATTCGCACTGACGTTGCCGAGACACTCAGCCTCTGAGCTGATGGAGTTCGCTAATCCTATAACCATTCCAAATGTGCCATTTCCGGTCAAACTCATTCGGCTAGCTAAACACTCGGGTCACGACAATTCACAACGCTTACAGATCATCCGCGCTGTAGATGAAGAAGGAAAGACGCAGCTCACGCAGAGTATTACGAAGGCATGTGACCGCAAGTTCAATAAGTTGCATTGGTGGAAGAACGAGCGTCAGGCCAAAACAATCCTACTTCTGGAGAATCCGGATATTCAGATTTCGAACTCGTCGGATATCGCGGCGTCCTTCTTATCGATAGCCAAAGATAGGTCGAACAGGCCAGATGAAACCTACCTCATTGACACATTTGATAATGCTATTTGGTACTTGTGGCCGCTTCTCATCAATGAACAATCGTATTTCGAACTGGGACGCGAGCGACACCCTCTATGTTGGACGACCGATGCTAATTCTTTAGAGCCAGTGACGGGTCGATAGCTTAGGTGATTTTGACTGTTTTGCTGCAATTAGAGCAATTAGTGTTACCTAATTATCACACTGCCTCAATGCGTCCCCATTCGATCGCAATAGAGCTTTTGTAATGTGGCAATCGGTTTGTTTAGCTTTCGGGTCCGACTCGGGTGAATAATTCTCCGTAGGATGCACAGTGGTGTCGTCAAAAAGCGATGCACGCCCATCTCACAAAGGTGCTACCGTGCGTAATGAGCACAGCCGCCCCAACCACAACGCTGCCCTACGCCCGCCCCGAGGAAGACCCGGCGCACTTCGCACCACTTAATTGCCTCGCGGTGACAGATGAGGCTATCCAGCTTGTCGATTCACTACTGGGCACCATTGAGACCCATGAGCTAGCCAGTGGCAGTCGAACGAACCAACGGCTCGCTGGGCAATCAAAGCTGCGGATAGCCATTGCGGGCTTCTTGGGCGACTTGCTTGGTGCCATTGGCGATAGCAAAGCCGAGGGGTGGACGTACCGCTCGCTCAAGGCCGAGGAGTATACCGGCGAACCTGTCAGCGTGCGGACATTCACAGCGCTTGTCGATAGCTTCACGGCCTTGGGGTACCTGGAGCACTCGCTTGGCAAGAAGCATTGGACTGCGAACGGGTTTGATCGCTCGGCAGCTCCGCGCGCAACAGGTGGGCGTGCATCGCACTTCAAGGCTACTCCGCTTCTAGCCGACCTAGCGGCTCGGTATGACATAACTGGCGAGAACGCTGACCTGCATTTCCTGCCGCCACTGCCGGAATGTCCAATCATCCTGAAGTCCAGCAAGACTGGCGCGGGTCGATTCAAGGTCCGTGGTATTAAGATGAGCTACATTGAGACGCCGCAGGTGCTGCAACTGGAATCCGAAATGACCACGTTGAACGAGTTTCTTGATGGGTTCACCATTCAGGGGGCCAAGCATAGGGGCTATTGGCGTATCTTCAACGAAGGTGATGACGTTGAGCCCTATCAGTGGAACAAGGGCGGTCGCCTATATGGGCTCAAGGGCAGCTATCAGAACGAGAAGAAGTTGATACGCAGCGCCATGCTGATTGACGGCAGCCCGGTCGTTGAGATTGACGTTAGCGCCAGCTATTTGACTATCCTGCATGGATTGGAGAGACGGTCCTTTGACATTGACGGTGATCCCTATGACGTCGGGCTGGACCGGAACGTCGTGAAGATGTGGACTGTAGCTACCTTGGGACACACTAAGCATCACGTTCAATGGCCGCCCAAACTGAGCGCGGACTACCTCGACGAGCACGGCTGCAAGATATCAGATGTAGCGACAATCAAACATGTGAAAGCCCTCATGGTCGCCAAGCACCCCTTGCTGGCAGACTGGGGCAAAGTCAGGACATCTTGGGCTGACCTGATGTACGCTGAAAGCAACGCAATGTTAGGCGCAATGAACAACCTGATGCGCGAGGGCAAACCGTCGCTCAGCGTCCACGATAGCCTGATTGTCCGGCTTGAGGACCGATCGGCTGCCGAGGAGGCCTTGGGTCGCAACTATCAAATGGTTTGTGGCATAACGCCGGGCCTGAAGGTATCACCCCCAGCCCCCCGCAGCTTTCCGTAGGGGCAATTGCTTTGGGGGCACTGAGCTGCTGCGGGTTACCGGGTGCCATTCCTAGGCCCTTGGGATTTAGCCTATGTGGTTATTATTATCACATAACGTGTCACCTTCGGGCCTTGGGTATACCTATGGTCTATTGGTACGTTAGGTAACTAGAGGAGGAAGGGACACTGGAGGTATATGGGAAACGTTTTATGCCTAGCGGTCCTACCTCAGGCTGCTGTGTGCCCAATCCGGTGCCAACGCGGCGTACCGCCTCCTAGCAGCCTGTCGGACTGGATTCAAAGACTTGGACCCGCTGCGCGTTTTTGCTGGTTCGGGCGCGTTGCAAGCGCCTGTCGGCTCCCGGAGGGCCTGGCGGGGGCCGCGTTTGGCGCCTGCCATGTCCGCATCGACCTGAATTTCCC
>CAMDKB010000128.1 GCA_945901195.1 Rhizobium sp. Q54 | reverse complement strand
ACACCGCCATCGGTGAGATTGACGAGATACGCGACGAGATCGTTACCCACTTCCGTGGGGTTGACGAAATGGGTCATACCGAATTTTTCAGCGATTTCCTTGCGGGCTGGGTTGATGTCGACGCCGACGATCTTGTCAGCGCCGATCAGGCGCAATCCCTGAATAACGTTGAGGCCAATGCCGCCAAGCCCGAAAACAACGGCTGTGCAGCCAGCTTCCGCTTTGGCCGTCCACATGACCGCGCCAATGCCCGTGGTGACGCCGCAGCCGATGTAACAGACCTTGTCGAACGGCGCGTCCTCGCGAATTTTCGCCAGCGCAATTTCTGGCACGACGATGTGATTGGCGAAGGTGGATGTGCCCATATAATGCAGCACAGGCTCCCCATCGCATTTAAAGCGGCTGGTCCCGTCGGGCATCAGACCCCGGCCCTGGGTGGCGCGGATCGATGTGCACAGATTGGTCTTGCGCGAGAGGCAGCTTTTGCACTGGCGGCATTCGGGTGTGTAGAGCGGAATGACGTGATCGCCTTTTTTGAGCGTCGTCACGCCCGGACCCACATCCATCACAATGCCCGCGCCTTCATGGCCGAGCACAGCGGGAAACAGCCCTTCCGGGTCCGCCCCCGAGAGCGTGTAATAATCGGTGTGGCAGATGCCGGTCGCCTTGACCTCGACAAGAACTTCCCCCGCCTTTGGCCCTTCCAGCTCAAGCTCAACAATTTCGAGGGGTTTCTTGGCAGCAAAGGCGACAGCGGCGCGGGTCTTCATGGCAGGTGGGCTCCGGTTTGAAATCGGAGCGCATATTGCCCGAAGGCGGGCCGAGGTAAAGGGCCTACCCCGCCCTGACAGGCGTCTCCGCCGCCCGAGCGTAGGGAAATGTCCAGGGAAGGCGATGGCCCTGCTGGCGCGCGGCATGTTGCGGGAAATAAGGATCGTTCAGCGCGCCGCGCGCCATCAGACAGATATCGGCGCGTCCGGACGCGATAATGGTGTTGCAATCACCATGGCTGAGGACTCCGCCGACAGTCATCGTCGGCACCTTGCCTTCATTGTGAATGGCGTCACTGAAAGCAAGCTGGTAGAGCCGCTCCACCACTGCCGGGCGGCGCTCTGGCGTTACGCCGGAACTCGATACGGCTATGATATCCGCGCCACGTTCATGGAACATTTTTGAAATCACTATGGCGTCACGTGGCTGAATGCCGTCGGACCGCCAGTCGCTCGCGGATATGCGCACACTGATCGGCTTCTCCTGCGGAAAATTCGCGCGAATGGCTTCAAAAACTTCAAGCGGAAAACGCATGCGATTATGCAACGAGCCGCCGTATGCATCTGCGCGCCGGTTCGACAATGGCGAAATGAACGAGGAGAGAAGATAGCCATGTGCCGCGTGAATTTCGATCATGTCGAACCCGGCCTCCCCGGACATCCGCGCTGCTTTTGCAAAGGCGTCCGTGACGTCCTGAATGTCTTTCAATGTCATCTCGCGCGGCAAGGGCCGTCCCTGCTGATAGGCAATGGCCGAAGGCGCAAGAGTTTCCCATTCTTCCTCTGGCGATAGCGGTACGTCTTTCTCCCATGAACGGCTGATGGAACCCTTGCGACCCGCATGAGCCAGCTGGATCGCAATCTTCGATTCGGTATGTTTATGCACATAATCAGTGATGCGCTTGAAAGCAGGAACATGCTCTGGAGAATACATGCCAGCGCAATGATGGGTCATGCGCCCCTGCGGCGTCACATTCGTCATTTCAGCAAACACAAGACCAAACCCGCCCACAGCACGCGCGCCCAGATGCACCAGCTGAAAGTCACTGACTGTGCCTTCATTCGACGAATACATGCACATCGGCGAGAAAGACATGCGGTTGGGAATGGTCAGGCCGCGCATCGAATAGGGCGTGAACATCGGCGGCGGCGGCGCGTTTGCTGTGCCAGTTGCAGGGCCCGCTACAATGGCGTCGACTTCACGCGTGAAGGCAGGCGCAGCATGTTTCACATGGGTGTAAGTCAGACGCAGGCTGCGTGTAAGACATGCAAAAGCATAGCGGCTCATGGGCATGTCATAGACCTGATGCACATGGGCAAGCCACGTGGCGCTGGAATCGGCAGCGCGATGCAGGCTTTCCGCCTTCGGCAACCGCAAGGCCTGCCAGGCAGACAATGCATCCGGCACGCTGGCATCCGGCACGCTTGAATGCGCGAGCAATGCATCAACCAGCGCTTCGGCATCTTCAAAGCCTGAGCGCGCCACAAGTCCGATGGAATAATGCGGCTGCGAAGCCGCCGCGCCAATCAACGCAACATGCCCCGCTTGCCACTTTCTCGCAAGATGCACCGGCGACGATTCCCTCGAGAGCAATTCAATCTCTACACCGCCAGTCAATTGCGGAAACGCAGTCTTGCAGAAAGCCAGCAGATCATTTTCGTATGGCGCTATCGCGGATTGAGCGCCTTCAAGAACGAGAGAGCTTGAACGCGATGAGTCTGGAATGAGCACCGCAGAAATGACGCCGTGAGCCGTGTCAAAAAACCCGAACGCCAGGGCGCCAGCATTTGCGCCCACGCGAAACTGCAGATGCAGTCTTGAGGAAGTTTGCGGCGGCGCGACAAGGTGTGCCGCATCTGCTCCCAGGGCGCCGAGTCTGTTGCGATCGCCGACAAGCACAAGATCGGGATTTTCAGGCGTTGCGGTTGAAAATTCGCATCCCGCCTTGAGCGCTGCTTCCCGCAATGCGTTATGCAGCTCCGAACCAGAAATTGTCTGATAGGCCAGGCCTTCGATCTGCCTGATGTCTTGACCTGCAGGAGACGAGCGCGAGACATCGACGCGCTGTATGTCGACTGTGATGGCAGCGATCGCAGCTGCCACTTCGCGGTCCCGTAGCCGCATCTGCGGCTTCACAGGATTGGTAAGAATATCAGCCGGAAGCGCCCTCGTGTCCTCCTGCGAAATCACGACCTGCCAATCAGG
Organism: Rhizobium sp. Q54; assembly: GCA_945901195.1. Taxonomy (GTDB): domain Bacteria; phylum Pseudomonadota; class Alphaproteobacteria; order Rhizobiales; family Beijerinckiaceae; genus Terripilifer. The sequence goes on along the minus strand of CAMDKB010000128.1, from coordinate 7,781 downwards.
ACAAGCCTTGCGCAACAGGATGGCCGCATAAAGTGAGGCCGGGTTCTGACCCGCAATAAATATGTTCACCCTGAGCCTCCCACGATGGCGCTTTTTTTGAGCGCCTGCTGGGGAGAAACTAACGCAGACGGAAGAAAAACTCAAAATCTACTTCAACGCCTCGGTCAGCATCCGCGTATTGTGTCGCATCATGTCGGTCCAGGTCTTGACCTCGCCACCAAGTGCATCTGAATAGAGCGTACCGCCAATTTTCGCCCCTGTTTCCGCGACAATACTATCCATGAGCCGCCGGTTGGACATGTTTTCAACGAATATGGCCTTGGCGTTTTCCTGCTTGATCTGCCGGATCAGTACAGCGACATCGCGCGCACCGGGCTCGCTTTCGGTACTCACGCCCTGCGGCGATGTGAAAATCACGTTGAAGGCATCGGCATAATAGGCAAACGCATCATGAGAGGTGATTATCTTGCGCTTTTCGCGCGGGATCGCCTCCCAGGCTGCCTTCACGTCCTTGTTGATCTTTTCGACTTCCGCCAGGAACGCCGCGCTTTGCGCATTATAATCCGCCGATCCCGCGGGATCGACAGCGATGAGCGCCTGGCGAATGTTGTCTATGTAGATCTTGATATTGTCCGGATCCTGCCAGGCATGGGGGTCAATGGCGTTGCGCACTTTCAGGGCCTTCACGCCGCGCGAAGCGACAAGCCGGTCGCCCTGAAAGCGGGATGACTTCACCAGACGATCCGCCCAGCCCTCAAACCCAAGACCGTTGATAACAATCAACCGTGCCTTGCCTATACGCGCGACATCTGCGGGCTTGGGCTGATACACATGGGCGTCGCTGTTCTCCCCCACAAGCGCCGTTACCTCGACGCGGGCACCGCCGACCTGTTTGACCAGATCAGCTAGAATCGAAAAACTGGCGATCACCTCTAACTTGCCCCCTTCAGTTTGGGCCTGCGATGGCGACGCGAGCAAACCGGCGCTCAGGGTCAGAATGGTCAGCAATTTGTTAAACATGCGCATTCCATTTGGGGTTGCTGCGGACAGGACAGTCGGTAAAGGCACGTCAGTGTTTATGCCCCTTATGGCCCTTGCGACCCTTTTTGCCGTGCGCAGCGCCCGGGCCCCGCGTTGCCTTCACTGGTGTATTAAAGGCCCGTTCCACGTCCTTGTTCCGAAATTCGCGAGTTTGCACTTTTTCCTGCCCAAAGGGTATGGTGTGGGTGGACGCCTTCGCGATTGTTACAAATTCAAACCCGGAACAGGCCACAAAACCCAAAAACAACGCCGCAAGGATACGATTTCTGGAACGGGCGCGATTTTGGAAAGCTAATTCTCGGCACATGTGAGCTCCGTGATTTTGTTATATTATAACGTATCAAAAAACTTCAAGTCAACCTTTACGGCATGACTGGCAATTTAGTGTGCCATGTTATATTGTTACAAGATGTCCAACCTTCATCCGGGCGGTGAGCACAGCCATTCACGCGAACATCATCAGGGGCACTCTCACGCTCCTTCGGTGATTGTTCCCGCGCGCCCGGCTCACCCGGCCTTTTCCCTGTTGAGGCTTTCGGCATGGGAGCGTCTAGGCGGAGCCCTGGCATTGAGTGCGGCGCTGTGGCTGGCAGTCTGGTGGGCAATATCATGAGCGCGGCCCTCCGCTTTCGAGATCTGACCCTTGGCTACGATCGCCATCCCGCAGTTCATCATCTTGACGGAGAGGTCGAACAGGGCGCGCTTCTTGCCGTCTGCGGTCCTAACGGCGCGGGCAAATCAACACTGCTGAAAGGCATCGCCGGCGTGTTGAAACCCATCGGCGGCAAGATTGAACGCGGCGGCTTTGCTGCGCGCGACATCGCCTATCTGCCACAGGCGGCCGAGATCGACCGGTCCTTCCCCATCAGCGTTTTCGACATGGTCTCTATGGGTTATTGGCGCGCTGCGGGCCTTTTTGGCGGTATCGGGCGTGATAAACGCCAGAGAGTCTTCGACGCCATTGCCGCTGTCGGGCTGACCGGTTTTGAAGACCGCACCATTGCCACCCTTTCAGGCGGCCAGATGCAACGCATGCTGTTTGCACGTTTGCTGCTGCAGGATTCACCCATCATCCTGCTCGACGAACCCTTCACCGCAATAGACGCCAAGACCATGCAGGACTTGCTGGATGTGGTGGGACGCTGGCACCATGAGAAACGCACAGTGATAGCCGTCTTGCATGATTTTGAAATGGTGCGCGCCCATTTTCCCCATACCCTTCTTCTCGCACGTGAAAAGGTCGCCTGGTGCGGCACCAGCGATGCCCTGAGCGCCGAGAACCTGCTGAAAGCCCGACGTATCTGCGAAGCCTTTGATCGCGAAGCGCTGGAATGCGAGCGGGTGGCCTGATCATGTTTGAAAACCTGATCTCACCTTTCGTGGAATTCGAATTCATGCGCCGGGCTCTGGTCGGCTCTATCGCGCTGTCGATGGCCGGCGCGCCCGTGGGCGTCTTCCTGATGCTCAGACGCATGTCTCTGACCGGCGATGCGATGGCTCACGCCATCCTGCCCGGCGCCGCCATTGGCTATCTCCTGGCCGGGCTTTCGCTTGGCGCCATGACGGCCGGCGGATTGATCGCGGGCATTGTGGTGGCCCTGGCCTCAGGCGCAGTCGCGCGGTTCACGGCCTTGCGCGAAGATGCCACGCTGGCGGCCTTTTACCTGATCTCTCTGGCGCTGGGCGTCACCATCGTGTCATTGCGTGGCTCCAACGTCGATCTGTTGCATCTGTTATTTGGCTCCGTACTGGCGCTCGACGATGCAACACTGTTGCTTCTGGCGGCGATCAGCACGCTCACGCTATTCATTTTCGCCCTGCTCTATCGGCCGCTCGTGATGGAGACGCTGGACCCCGGCTTTCTGGCCTCTGTCAGCGGCGCCGGTGCGCCGACCCAACTCATTTTTCTCTGCCTCGTCGTACTAAATCTGGTCGGCGGCTTTCACGCGCTGGGAACCTTGCTTGCTGTCGGCATCATGATGCTTCCAGCCGCTGCCGCCCGACTCTGGGTCGCCGATGTGACGCTCGCCATCGCTATCGCCATGGGGATAGGAATTGTAGCGAGCTATCTGGGGCTGGTGATTTCCTACAAGGCCGGTGTGCCCTCAGGGCCGGTCATCATTCTGGTCTGCGGCGGAATTTACCTACTGTCGCTGCTGTTTGGCCGGTCGAGCGGGTTGATACGCCTGCTCAGGCCAAGGTGGCATCTGGAAGCTTGAACCGCTGGATCCCGCAAGTTGCCCCGCAGGTGCTTGCGTCCGAAAGACCTGCTCCTGCTGCCAGTGCTACGAAAACCTGATTGGCTTGGGAAAAGCCCGCAACGCCCGCTTATCGCCTACTCGGACCTCTGCCCCTGCCATCCCCAAATATTTCCCGATCAAAAAACACTTACATCTTGGCCCCGCTTCCCAATATAAGGGAGCCCGAAAGGGCGGACCCTGTTCCACCCGCAACAACATTCAGGTTTGGCAATGACCGAGTCCACATCCGACAAAATTCCCGTAACCGTGCTGACAGGCTATCTCGGTGCGGGCAAGACAACGCTTCTCAACCGAATTCTCTCCGAAGACCACGGCCACAAATTCGCGGTCATCGTCAATGAGTTTGGCGAGATCGGGATCGACAATGATCTGGTCGTCGGCGCTGACGAAGAAGTGTTCGAGATGAACAACGGTTGCATCTGCTGCACCGTGCGCGGCGATCTCATCCGCATCATGGAAGGGCTGATGAAACGCCGTGGCAAGTTCGACGCGATCATCGTCGAGACTACGGGCCTTGCCGATCCCGCCCCTGTGGCGCAGACATTTTTTGTCGATCAGGACGTGCAGGAGCAGGCCCGGCTGGACGCGGTCGTCACGGTGGCCGACGCCAAATGGCTTTCAGACCGCCTGCGCGATGCCCCCGAAGCCAAGAACCAGATCGCCTTCGCCGACGTCATCCTGCTCAACAAGATTGACCTGGTGACCCCCGAGGAATTGCGCGAAGTGGAAGCGCGGATTCGCGCGATCAACCCCTATGCCGTCCTGCACAAGACGAACCGTTGCGAAGTGCCGCTCTCAGCCGTGCTGGGCCGCAATGCATTTGATCTCGACCGCATTCTTGAAGTGGAACCAGCCTTCCTTGAAGTGGATGATCACGACCATCATGATCACAGCCACGGGCATGATCACGACCACGGCCATGGCCTCAAGCACTATCATGACGAGGAAATGCAATCTGTCGCCTTCCAGATCGACGGCGACGTGGATCCGCACCGGTTCATGCCCTGGATCAATCTGATTACCCAGAAGGAAGGGCCGAATATCCTGCGCTCGAAAGGCATTCTTTCATTCAAGGATGAGCCCAAGCGCTTTGTCTTTCAGGGTGTGCACATGATCCTCGACGGCGACCTCCAGCGTGATTGGAAGCCCGGCGAGAAACGCCAGTGCAAGATCGTTTTCATCGGCCGCAATCTCAATGAGGAATCCCTGCGCAGCGGCTTCATGGCCTGCGCCGTTGAACCGCAGCACTAAGCCGTGGCTGAGCCGGTCGTCATTGGGATCATACTGCGTTTGGATATCCACGGCTGGAGTGGCGCGCCGCCGCTTCTTCCAAATCCGCCCGTAAAGGTTGAGGAAATTCGCGATGGATCGCTGAGTTTCTTCTACAATCTGACACCCGAAGATAGTGAGATGAATACGCAGAGCCTCGGCCTCTGGCTGGGTTCCCGGCTCGAAAGAATGCTGAACAGCGAAAAATCGCCGCTACACGGGAAAGAAATGCCGCGAAGGATCTTTCTCGATGTGGGCCTGATGTTTGATGCAGACGAGGAACGTATCGTCACCATATGGTCGCCCGAATTCATGGGCGTTCTGGGCGATGCCGGCATAGAAATGAATGTGACGCATTATCCCTTCCGGGCGCAAGCGTCGCCGACGAGCGAGGACGATTTGTGAACGATCTGGATTATGACAAGTCTCTCACCTCACACGTCGAGGACATCGCAGCGGGCGATCATGTTGTAGCCGCTGCTTTTCTGGAGGGCGCGCCAGCGTTTGCGCTTGCGAACGGCGAGATCGTTTTTGCAGCCGGGAACAACCGCCGCATTGCAGTCCACCCTGACGCCGCAATTCTCGTCACAGCTTCCGACTCGCGCCTAATCGTGACCGGCGGCGACGATGGCCGCATTTTCCTGACAAGTGCTGCGGGGACCACCCAGGAAGTCGCCAACGAGGGCGGCAAATGGATTGACGCCATCGCCCTGCGCGAAGATGGCGCAATCGCATGGTCCGTCGCAAAACAGGTGCGCGCCCGCGATGCCAAGGGCGTCGTAAAAAGCTTTGAAGCGCCCTCCAGCGTACGCGGTCTCGCCTTCATGCCAAAGGGCTATCGTGTGGCGATGGCCCATTACAATGGCCTGTCTCTGTGGTTTCCCAACATAGTTGGCGAACCCGAAACATTGAAATGGGCCGGATCGCATCTGGACGTCATCATTTCGCGCGACGGACAATTTGCCGTTTCATCCATGCAGGAAAATTCGCTGCACGGCTGGCGCATTTCCGACAAGAAAGACATGCGCATGACCGGCTATCCGTCGAAGACGCGCTCTTTCTCATGGTCGAGCGATGGCGAGTGGCTGGCAACTTCAGGCGCGGACGCCTGCGTTGTCTGGCCGTTCCATTCCAAGGACGGGCCGATGGGCAAGGCGCCCAAGGAATGCGGCGTGCGCGCACCAAAGGTCACGCAGGTTGCCTTTCATCCCAAATCTCCAGCCCTCGCTGTGGGATATGAAGACGGCTGGATCCTCCTCTGCCGTCTGGCGGATAGCGCGGAACTTCTGGTGCGCCGCACGCCTGACGGCACACCGACAACGGGCCGCAAGCGCGCCGCAATTTCGGCTTTAGTCTGGGACAGCGACGGCAAGCGCTTGCTGTTTGGCGCAGAAAACGGCGATGCCGGGATGTTGACTTTGCCTGTGTAAAGCAAAGGCAAATCCGGTATCATCCACGCGTATGATACGGGAGCTAGGCGATGTTCATTGTGCGGTGGCTCGGGATCGGCTTTGCCTTGATCAGCGCTCTCTTTACATCGCAATTACCTGAGTTTTCCCAGCAATATCGCCAGCGCCTCGGTGGCGCACTGGACGAACTCAACCGCATGCTTGCCGAATTCGATCAGGACGCGTTTTCCAATAAAATGAATCGCACACAAGGCATCGACAAGCTGACGGGGGATAAGGATCCCTTCATCAGGCAACGCGGACAACGTATTGTCGAAACCGACGTGCGCGCCGCCAGACTTTCAAGGCAACGGGAAAAATTCGAGAGCGCCGGCCCCTTCAATCGCATTCTGGTCATGGCCCGCGACTATGATTCGACCCTCGCCGGTAGCGCCTGGCAGGATTTCCAGCCCGCAGTTCCTGCTACTCTTGAGGGCATCGTATCAGCCATCACCGGCTTTTTTGCTGGACTTGGAATCTGGCGTTTGATGGGCTGGCCGTTCAACCGCAGGCGGCACAGGCTTGCCGTTGTAAAATCACGAGGCTCGACTGCATGATAGCAAATATACTCTCCATCGCCGGCTCTGATCCTTCAGGCGGCGCAGGCATTCAGGCAGATCTGAAAACCATTTCTGCGCTTGGCTGTTACGGCATGGCGGTGATCACCGCTTTGACCGCGCAGAACACGCAAGGCGTGACAGGCGTGCATATTCCGCCGGCCGAATTTATTGGCCAGCAGATTGATGCGATCTTTGCAGACATACGGGTGGATGCAGTGAAAATTGGCATGCTTGCGTCCAGAGAAATCGCTGAAGCTGTCGCTGATCGCCTGAAGGCGCATCGTGCGAAAAACATTGTGCTGGATCCTGTATTGGTCGCAACCAGCGGCGATTCACTCGGCGCTCCCGATGTCGTCGAAGCCCTGCGCAAACATCTCTTTCCGATCGCCACGCTCATCACGCCCAATGTCCCGGAAGCTGAAAGGCTCTCAGGCTTCAGCACTGGCACGGATACGCCGGGCCTTGCCCGTGTCGCCAGAGATCTTGTGGAAACCGGCGCGCGCGCTGTTCTTGTCAAAGGTGGCCACCACATCGGCGCAAATGCTGAAGATGTGCTCTTCTTTGACGGACAGTCGCAGATTTATTCGGCGCCGCGCGTAGATACCGAAAACACCCATGGCACTGGCTGTACGCTATCGTCAGCCATCGCATGTTATCTGGCAAAGGGGCATGAGCTCCGCGATGCCGTCGGCGCTGCAAAAGGATATCTGACACAGGCGCTGATCGCCGCCGATGCACTGGACGTGGGTCACGGTCACGGGCCAGTGCATCATTTCCATGCCTGGTGGAAGTAGAAGGGATTGCTGAAGTCCCCCCTGCACTCTCCCTCACAAGGCGTCGAAATATTCCACCATCTTATTGCGCATCGCGACGTCCGGCATCGGTCCGGCGCCCGCTTTGAGATTATCGACCATGAATTCGGCCTTGTCGGTTCCCGGAATGACAGCGGTCACGCCGGGATTACCGAGCGCCCATTTCAGCGAATATTGCGCCCAACTCGTTACTCCCAGCTCTTTCGTAGCCCATTCGGGTAGCGCCTTGCCCCGCACCTTCTGAAAGAATTTGCCGCGTCCAAACGGCAGGTTCGTCAACACAGCCGCGCCAAGGTCTTTGGCTGCCGGGATAAGGCGTTCCTCGGAATTTCGATCAACCATGGAATAGTCGATCTGGAAAAAATCCGGCTTCTGTTTCTTCAGCACCTC
>CAMDKB010000127.1 GCA_945901195.1 Rhizobium sp. Q54 | reverse complement strand
CAACCCAATTTACCTGCAATCGCCGTCAGCGCCGCAGCTTCGCTCTGATACTCATCGCGGTGTTCCATCGCCAACCGCACCGCACGTTCGCGGAACTCAGGGGAATACGGCTTCGAGGTCTTCTTCTTTTGTGTCTGTTCCATAATGGGCAATTCTCCGAGAGTTTTGCCCTCCGGTAAACCCGGGGCGGTTCATATGGCGGCCGAGGCCCCAGCCATCACGATATCCCGTTTTCAGGAGATGCTCGGCACGCATCCGGACCTGATCGATATTGCCCATTTCCCAAGACATGTGATGCAGGCCGGGCGCTTCTGATGTGGCCATCGCCAGCGTGTGATGATCACTGTCGCCACCACAGCGCAGAAACAATGCGAGTTCTTCACCGATGCGATCAGACAGTTTCATGCCGAGGACTTCGGTATAAAACTTCGCATCGCGATTTATGTCGGTTGAGAATTTCAAGATGTGCCCAAGTTTGCGTGGGCGGGTATCGATATGACGGTTCGGCGCGCCACGTCTGGCGAGCCGTGCGTAGGGAGTGCCGGGATTGTTGAGCTCAACTGCGGGCCGTGTTTGCGGAGCAGGATCTGCGACGATGATATTGACGAGAATCCCGTCGGGATCGCGGAACCAGAGGCCGTTGCTTTCAATGGCCGCAGGAGACGGTGCCATGGGGACACCGGCCTTGTCGAGCGCCGCGGCCAGCTTATCTATTTCGTCAGCGCGCGTGCCCCATGTCACCCAGGCGATGCCTTTTTTCTCTCCCGGAACCAGGCGAAGCTGATCCTGAACGCGGCCGGCACATCGATAGACAAGATGTTCGCCGTCGACGTGTTTTTCGAGACCCATGGCATCGTAAAAACGCGCGCCTTCCTGCATGTCAGGGATAGTCAACGCAACGTATTGCAGAGAACGGATCATCATAACCTCCCGATGCTGGCGCAGACGCGCTTGAAAACTGGGGTTATGTGATCAATCTTCAGGCTGGCCCGAGTTGATATACGTCAATGAAGTTGTGCGGCACAAGCGCGCGCTCAAGCGTTGAACTAAAAGCGATCCGGTTTGAAGGATCGCGGTGGCGTGAGTGAACGCGAACTTGGCATCACGCCAGCGCGCGTTGCATGATGACGACATCGAGTTCGTTGCTGAATTTGTAGCCGACATTTTTCATGATGCCAATCTGTTCAAAACCTGCAGACTTATGCAGGCCAATGGATCCGGCGTTATGGCTGTCCCCGATCACCGCAACCATCTGGCGATAGTTCAGCGCCGTGCATCGCGAAATCAATTCTGCGAGCAGCGCCGCGCCAACGCCTTTGCGCATACGTTCAGGTGATACATAAATCGCATCTTCAAGGGTATACCGCCAAGCCGAGCGCATATGATAGCGTTGCGCATAACAATAGCCTGCGATTGCAGAATTGCAGATGGCTACAAGCCAGGGGAGGCCGTTGGACAGGACAGCGGCATGGCGCGCGCACATTTCCTGAAGGCTTGGTGGCTCTTCTTCAAACGTGCCGGTTCCAGCCAGCACGTGATGGGCATATATCGCCTTGATGGAAGGCATGTCTGTTTCCACGGCCGCGCGTATCAGCAACTGCGTATCCTCATGTTCTCTGTCCTCATGTCCCTCGTGGCTTTGCGCGTGCTGTCGCCTGTGCGGCGGCCGGATCGTCTGGCCAGACGTGCCGGGGATAACGGCCCTTCATTTCCGTTTTTACGCCCGACCATGAGCCCTTCCAGAAGCCCGGTAAATCGCGGGTAATTTGAATAGGCCGATGGGCGGGCGAAAGCAGATGCAACGTCAGCGGTACACGCCCGCCAGCAATAGAGGGATGTATGGAGAGGCCGAATAATTCCTGCACCCTGATTGCAAGAACAGGCCCGCCCTCGGCTTCATAATCTAGCGCAATATGCGATCCCGTTGGCGCTTCGAAATGGGTTGGCGCTTCATCTTCCAGTTTGCGAGAGAGTTCCCATGGGACGAGCGTCTTGAGACCGTCGTCGAGATCCTCCGCTGTAATGGTGTTCATCGAGGATCGACCTTCAATGAAAGGTGAGAGCCATTCAACCGCAGTCTCCGCAAGCATTTGTGTCGAGAGATCCGGCCAAGGATTGTCCTGCGCTCTTTCGTTGGCCTTGTGGAGAAACATGATCCTGTCGCGGAACTGCTTTTGAGCTTTGGACCAGGGCAGGCGTTCAATGCCGAGCGCGGCTATGCCCTCAGCGAGCACACGCGCTGCGCCGGGACCGGCGATGCCCAGGGGTTGTTCATTCAGAACGAGCGCACCTAAACGGCGGATGCGCCGGGATTTCAGAGCGGCGCTTGTACGATCGAATGTTGTCTCGTCGCGCGTTTCGATCGCGTGCGCGGCAATCTTTTCGATTTCATCGAGTGAAATCGGGGCTGCGGCCAGAATTCTTGCGCCGCCAGCACGGCCAGCAATTTCGGCAATGGAGAGCCAGGATTCGCGTGCCAGTCTCTCATGCGCTTCCAGCGCCGCAGCGCGTCCGTTTACCATCAGGAATTCGCCCGGCTTTCCGCGCGCCTTTGCAATCCGGTCGGGATAAGCGAGAGCGAGCAGGCCCCCGCTTTCATTGACGTTGATATTCCTGTCGTGCGCTACATTGATTTCACGCTTGGCGCTGGTCGCCCAGCTGTCTGCAAGATTGCGCATGGACGCTGCGCGCTCTGAACGCTCCCGGCGGAACCGGTCAACGCGCTCGCTGACATCGGCGGCAACGCCGCCCAGTCCGCGTTCCACAAGTACCGCAGCGATTTCAGCCGCAAGTCGTGCATTTCCCGTTTTTGCTGCTTCGATGACCATGCGTGCCAGGCGCGGGGGCAGGGCAAGGGCGCGAATGGCGCGGCCGGTTTGGGTGATAGCTCCCTCTTCGTCGAGAGCGTCAAGACCCATAAGGAGCTTGCGCGCCTCGTTCACGGCGGGACCAGGTGGTGGATCAAGCCAGGCCAAAGTGGAGGGGTCGCGCACGCCCCATTGGGCCAGATCAAGCAGCATGGGAGAGAGATCGGCAGAGAGAATTTCCGGCTTTGCGTAGGCCTCCATTGCGCCTGTGGCGGCCTCTTCCCACATCCGGTAGCAGACACCCGGCCCGGTGCGTCCGGCGCGTCCGCGGCGTTGGTCGGCGGCTGCCCGCGATACCCTCACTGTTTCCAGGCGGGTCAACCCGATATCGGGTTCGTAGCGGGGTATGCGTGAAAGCCCGGAATCGACTACGACACCAATGCCTTCGATCGTGAGAGATGTTTCTGCGATGGAGGTCGCCAGCACGATCTTGCGGCGGCCAGGCCGTGTGGGCGTGACCGCAAGATCCTGCGCGGCGCGATCCATGGCGCCATAAAGAGGCGCGATATCAAAGGTGGAATCGCTGATGCGTTCGCGCAGCCGTTCGGCAACACGGACAATCTCGCGTTGTCCAGGCAGAAAGACAAGGATTGAGCCTTTATCGGTGTGCAGCGCATCCAGGACGACGCGTGTGACGTCATCTTCAATGGGCGCGCGCGCGTCGCGCGACCGATAGCGCGTCTCGACGGGCCAGGTGCGGCCTTCGCTTTCGATCAACGGCGCGTCGTTCAAGAGACGGCCAACGCGGGCGCCATCCAGCGTAGCGGACATGACGAGGATGCGCAGATCCTCGCGCAAACCTGCTTGGGCATCCAGCGCCAACGCGAGTCCAAGGTCGGCATCAAGGGAACGTTCGTGATATTCATCGAACAATACTGCCGCGATCCCATCCAGTGAGGGATCGGCAAGTATCATCCGTGCGAATACGCCTTCGGTCACGACCTCGATGCGGGTTCGGGGTCCGATACGCGATTGCAGGCGGACGCGAAGCCCTACCGTATCGCCAACTTTTTCGCCCAGAGAGGACGCCATGCGTTCGGCTGCGCTGCGGGCCGCGAGTCGGCGAGGTTCCAAGACGATGATTTTTTGGTTCTTTGCCCAGTCCTCGGCTGCCAGAGCCAGGGGGACGCGGGTCGTTTTCCCAGCGCCTGGGGGAGCAACGAGCACAGCCGCATTGTGTCCGGCCAGACTTGCGCACAAGGCCGGCATCGCTGAATCAATGGGCAACGGGTTATCAAAAGGGGTCATTCCCCGCTTTCTGGCAGGAAGCCGGGAAGCCGGCAATACGCAGGTTGCGGGCTCCGTGATACCACCTCTTTCGCTCGGGGCAGGGACAATGTAAAGGCGGGGCCGCAACCGGTATCATAGCTTCCGGAGGGATCGTGTTGATCTACCCATCTGCTGGTGTCCCAGCGAGGCATTTCGGAACGAATGATGCGCGTGTTGGTTCAGTGCCATGACAAATGAAAATACGCTCGAGGCTATAGCGCCGCTTCCCGGTGGTTCTGACGCGGGTGGCGATTCCCATACCAAGAAGGCCAGCTTGGCCACGCTGGGCTTTGGGTCGATTGGCGTCGTTTACGGGGACATCGGCACGTCTCCGCTTTATGCGCTGCGTGAATCCCTCGTTCATACCAAAAGCGCTGGAGCTGGATTCACCAGTGACGTGGTGGGCATCGTGTCCTTGTTGGTCTGGGCGCTGTTTCTGATCGTCACCATCAAATACGTCGTGTTCATCCTGCGCGCTGACAACAAGGGCGAAGGCGGGACTCTCGCATTGATGGCGCTGGTGAGCCAGATACTTGGAAACAGGGCAACGCCGGTGCTTGTGCTGGGTCTGATAGGCGCGGCGCTTTTTGCGGGGGATGCCATGATCACCCCGGCCATTTCGGTGCTTTCGGCGCTGGAAGGCCTGAAGATCGTCGCACCTTTCTTCGAGCCTTACATTGTGCACGCGACCATGGTTATCTTGTGTTCGTTGTTCCTTGTCCAAAGGAGCGGTACGCACAAGGTCGCGGCATGGTTTTCGCCGATCATGCTGGTCTGGTTTGTCACCCTGGGTGTACTGGGCATCATGCATATCGGCGATGGCCTGCAAATTCTGCATGCCCTTAACCCTATCAATGGCGTGCGTTTTCTATTCGCTCACGGACAGCTCAGCTTTGTCGTGATGGGGAGCGTTTTTCTGGCCGTTACCGGCGCAGAAGCCTTGTATGCCGACATGGGACATTTTGGTAAAAAACCCATTCAGTTTGCATGGGTGCTCGTGGTTTTGCCTTCGCTGCTGCTAAATTATCTGGGGCAGGGCGCGATGTTGATTGGCAAGCCCGAAACGCTGGAAAGCCCGTTCTTCCTGATGGCGCCGGACGTTTTGCGCCTGCCGCTGGTTCTGCTGGCAACGCTGGCGACAGTGATCGCAAGTCAGGCAACAATTACGGGCGCATACTCTCTTGCCCGGCAGGCGATCCAGCTTGGGTTGCTGCCACGGCTTGAAATCCAGCATACGTCGGATCAGCAGGAAGGGCAGATCTATGTCCCCAAGGTCAATACGATCCTTTTGATCGGGGTTTTGCTGCTTGTCCTCGTGTTTGGCTCGTCGAGCAAACTGGCGTCGGCTTATGGCATTGCCGTGACAGCCTCCATGGTTGTCGATTCGTGCCTCGTGTTCTTTATTTTCTGGAAACTCTGGCGCTGGCCGCTCTGGATCAGCGCACTTGTTGTTGCCATTTTTCTCACCATGGAAGTCGCGTTCTTCGCCTCGAACCTTCTCAAGCTGTTCGATGGCGGTTTTGTTCCGGTGCTCATCGGACTGGCCATGATCACGATCATGTGGACATGGCGGCGCGGCTCTCGCATCCTTGAAGGCAAGACCCGGCGCGGATCGATTCCTACGGTTGACCTCATTCGTATGCTGCAGAAATCCAAGCCTACGCGAGTTTCCGGCACGGCCATATTCCTGACCAGTACCGCAGAAGTTGCGCCGGCTGCGCTGATGCACAATCTCAAGCACAACAAGATCTTGCATGAGCGTATCTTGATTGTATCTGTCGCAACTGAAGACAGCCCAAGGGTCAATCCTGCCAAGCGCTGCGAAATCGAGCGGTTGTCAGACGATTTTACGATTGTCCGGATGCATTTTGGCTTTATGGAAAGTCCACGTGTTCCAGCGGCGCTGGCAGGGCTGCGCAAGCAAGGCCTTAAGTTCGATATCATGACGACATCATTTTTCCTGGGCCGGCGGACGCTGAAAACGTCTTCCCATTCGGGTATGCCTGCCTGGCAGGACAAACTGTACGTGACATTGTCGCGCCAGTCTGCAAACGCGACGGACTTCTTCGCGATTCCCTCAGACCGCGTCGTTGAACTGGGCGCACAGGTTACAGTTTAGGGGCTGCTTACCAATAAAGCAGAAAAACGGTTGACCGCGAGGATCGGCTGCAGGCGCCCGATCTGTCCAAGATAAAGTCAAGTATATGATAATAAAGATTTTTTACGTAATTTGAAGCTATCATCATAAATCCCTACCATGGATCAAATGTCTTCGCCCTTGAACGCGTATTAATCGGCAGTGTGTTTGATCTGCGGTGGGGATACGTGGGGCATATTATGAATCACCGTCGAATTTGGGCGGTCAGGGCCGGCAATGTCGGTCAGGCCGATGCTATTTTTATTGATCGATGCCAGGTCGCTATCAGTTCTTCAGATGTTGAGGGCGACGTCAGTGGTTTGCCGCCATCTCGCCGGGCATTTCGCGAAATCGTTGCGAAGATGACCGGGGCAAGCAGCGCGGCGGCTATCCCCATACGTGCGGGACAGCTTTACAGGTTCGTGCACGAGATGCGGATCGGCGAACATGTGATTTATCCGCGCAAGGCTGACCGCACATTGCATTGGGGAACGATCAGCGGTCCCTATGTTTACGAGTTGGAAGGCGACAGCGATTTCTCGCATCGCCGCAGAGTGACCTGACACACGAGCTTGAGTCGGGATGCCTTTACGCAAGGCGCCCTCTACGAGTTGGGATCAGCGCTGACCCTGTTTGAGGTTTCCTCCTTTGCTGCGGAATTCCGCGCGCGTTTTTCCGAATGCAAGGCTAGTCTTGCAGACCGGACCGAAGTACTGGACGAAAGCGAAGATATCGTCCTGCGCGATATCAATGAGACGACGATTGACTTTATCGCCAGGAAACTTCGTGCGGAACTGAAGGGCTATCCCCTGGAGCCGTTTGTTGCAGAACTCTTTCGTGCGATGGGTTACAAAGCCAATACAACACGAGCTGTGCGCGATGATGGCATAGATGTCATCGCTCATCGTGATGAGTTGGGAATCGAGCCGCCGATCATCAAAATTCAGGTAAAGGCGCACGAAGCCAATATTGGCGCTGACCCCGTAAAAGCCTTCTACGCCATGGTGCATGAGCGAGATGCCGGAATATTCATCACGACGGGCAATTATACGTCTTCGGCACGGGAGTTTGCCCGTACGAGGGGGAATCTAAAACTTGTGACTGGCGTGGAGCTGATAGAACTTATCCAGAAATATTAAGACAAACTGGCTTTGAAATACCGGCAACAGATACCCCTGAGGCGCGTACTTGTGCCTGACAGGGAAATTGAAACCGTGTGAGGCTTTTGCCGCCCGCGTAACGTATCGCGCAATAGCGAGGGCGCTTAGATTGACCCGTGGGCCCAAGCGAAACATCCCGCGCATCACTTGCCACAGCAATAAGACAAATCTGATTGCTGTTGGCATATAGTGTCGCTCAGCCGTACTTCTTTTCCAGCAGATCATATAACAAGCGCGCTGTCTGGGCCTCGGCTCCTTCAGGCCGCCCGGGTTTGGTGGCAGGATTCCAGGCGTAAATGTCGAAATGCGCCCAGGCTTTTGCTTTGGTTACAAACTTTTTCAAAAATAATGCTGCGGTGATGGAACCTGCAAACGGGCCACTCGATACATTATTGGTGTCAGCGATCTTGCTGGCAAGCATGGATTCGTAAGGCGCCCACAATGGCAGCCGCCAAACAGGATCGGCTACAGACATGCCATGGGCGGCAATGTCGCTGGCAACGTCATCGCTTGTACAAAAAAATGGTGGCAGATCTGGCCCCATGGCGACGCGCGCCGCGCCGGTCAGAGTCGCAAAGTCAAACAACAGCTCCGGCTCTTCATCATCAGCAAGAGCGAGGGCATCAGCTAGGATAAGACGCCCTTCTGCGTCAGTATTGCCAATTTCAACGGTAATGCCCTTGCGCGATGGATAAACATCTCCTGGACGGAAAGAATTGCTGGACAAGGAGTTTTCGACTATCGGCAACAAGACGCGCAACCTTACTTTCAGCTTCGCGTCCATAATCATTTGCGCCAAGCCAAGGGCAGTTGCTGCCCCGGCCATATCTTTTTTCATCATCAGCATGGCTGAAGACGGTTTGATATCGAGGCCACCGGTATCAAAGCACACGCCTTTACCAACGAGCGTGATTTTCGGAGCGTTAGCCACTCCCCAGGTGAAATCGACGAGCCGCGGCTCCTGCGGCCCGGCCCGGCCAACAGCATGGATGAGCGGAAAATTCTGTTTTAAAAGTGCGTCACCGCCGATTGTCTTCACTTTGGCCCGGTATTTCTTGGCAACCGCCAATGCGGCGTCTTCCAGAGCTTGCGGGCCCATATCATTTGCCGGGGTGTGGATGAGATCCCGAGCCAGCCACACACCGCTGGCAATGCGGCTGATTCGCGCTGCATCTACGCCTTCCGGTGCGACGAGCTGTGGCAATGCATCCGGCGAGTTACGATAGCGCGTGAACCGGTAGGCGCTCAGAAGCCAGCCTAGCGCGGCATCCGCCAGAGCTGCCTTGCCACCTGGCGGTTCATTGGCCAACGAATATTCGCCGGCTGGCAGGGCTGCGACCAATTTTCCAGCCAGAAAGCCATCACGGCCGGGGGCATCCAGCTCATCCACGCCAAGTAGCACGATTTTCCCTTGCTTGCGTCCGTGGCTCCCAAGAACGTGCCGGCCGGACTGCCCTGAGAAGCCAGTTGCCGCAGCAAGCGCGCTCACCTCGTCCGGAATGCGCTGTCTGATGCCATCCCACGTGCGTGGCGTAACGAAATAGATTGGCGATGCGCCCTTGCCTGGCTTTGCGAACAAGTCGTTCATCTTTTTTCTCCCGGGGGAATGCGGACCCCGCGCTCTTAACGAACGGTTAGGGTTAACGCTTTATTGATCGAAGCTTGAGGCCATGCAAGGCGCGGGCGCGAAAATGATAAGAATTTCTGAACAGAAAATGCCCCTTTCCAATGCGTGGGGACCCAAACGGGCCAGGCTTATGCGCAGCTGCGCGCTTATTGTGTCGATAAGCTTGTGTTTTCAGTTTAGCGCCTGCAAAAAACTGAGCGATGTCACAGCGTCCATCGGCGACGTCACTGGCTCAACAGGCTCTGCTGCTGTTGAAGTGCCAACTGATCAGTTGGGTCAACAGCGCTTTGTCAGCGAATGGGCATCCCGCTATGAACGGCAGCAGGATGACAAGAAAACAGCCATGAATTATGCGCTGGGCTTGCGCGCTGTGCACCGGCATGACCAAGCTATTGCCGTGCTCCAACGCCTTGCAATCAAGAGTCCGAACGATCTGGAAATATTGGCATCCTATGGCAAAGCGCTGGCGGACGCCGGCAAATTCCAGGAAGCCGCCCAAGTTCTTGAGCGCGCGCAGGTTCCTGAAAAACCAAATTGGTCGATCATGTCGACACAGGGATCTATTGCCGATCAGACTGGCAATCATACCCTTGCGCAACAATATTACAACGAGGCCTTGAAAGTCGCACCCGGCGAGCCCTCAGTGCTTTCCAACCTCGGTCTTTCCTATGCGCTCAGCCGCCAGTTGACAGAAGGCGAGCGGGTCTTGCGACAGGCCTCTGATCATCCGCGCGCCAACACAAGGGTTCGTCAAAATCTTGCTCTGGTTCTTGCCCTTCAAGGCAAGTTTGCAGAGGCTGAAGATGTCTTGCGGAAAGTCCTGACGCCAGCAGATGCAACGGCCAATGTGGCGTCCATCCGCAGCATGATCGCGCAGTCCAACACGTGGCGCGAAATCCAGGGACTGGATGGCCAGCCTCGCAAGCCTGCGCGGGCCAAGAAAACTGCGGCTGCAAAGGGACAGCGCGGTTAGGTTCAAATTGGTTCCCTGGCCAACGGGTCCGCTTGCTCAACAGCTTTCTTTCAGTCCGCAGCCATCCTGGAATCTATTACCCAGACGTAGAACGATAACTGCTCCGCCACGCAGCGAGCTCGATCTGGCGTGGCCTATTGAGCTTGTTTCTCGCTTTAAGTCACACGCGCGAAAGCCGTGGGGTTAAGCCCGCGGCTTCGAAGAGAAGGGTGGCTATGCCCCCCAGCGATTGAATTACTTCCAGATCGCTCCGATTTGAATGATTGCCGGCGTCAGGATCACGGCGAAAAGAACCGGCAGGAAGAAAATAATCATGGGTACTGTCAGTTTCGGCGGCAAGGATGCGGCCTTCTTTTCCGCTTCCATCATGCGCATATCCCGGCTTTCCTGAGACACAACACGCAGAGCCTGACCCAGGGGCGTGCCGTAACGCTCGGCCTGAATCAGCACCGTGACAATCTGGCGAACGGATTCCAACCCTGTGCGGAGCGCGAAATTTTCAAGCGCAGTTCTCCGGTCCGGAAGGTAGGCCATTTCAGCGGTCGTAAGATGAAGTTCTTCAGCCATTGGCACTGACTGGCTAGCGATTTCGTAGGCAACCTTACGCAATGCATGTTCGATCGACATGCCAGATTCGACGCAAATCAGCAGCAGATCGAGCGCGTCGGGAAAGGCCCGTTTCATTGACATCTGACGCTTTGCAATCGTATTGCCAAGAAATATTTCAGGAACCTTGATGCCCAGGTAGGAT
>CAMDKB010000126.1 GCA_945901195.1 Rhizobium sp. Q54 | reverse complement strand
CCGCCATGATGTGGTGCTGCGGTTGCCGGAAAATCAGCGTACCACTGCGGGTCTCAAGGAGCTGCTGATCGAAAGTCCCGCTGGGTGGATTCGCGTTCAGCAGGTGGCCGACATCCGTGAAACCACGGGTCCCAACCAAATTCTTCGCGAAAACGGGCGCCGCCGTATCGTCGTGCTCGCCAATACGGATGGCAATGCCGACATGGCCACCGTCATTGCCGGTATCCGCAAGGAACTCTCAGCTGCAGCTTTGCCCGAGGGCATATTTACCGCACTCGAAGGCACGTTTCAGGCGCAGGAAGAGGCCACCCGACGGATCGCAGTGCTCAGCCTGATGTCGCTGGCGATGATTTTTGCAATCCTCTTCAGCCGTTATCGATCCGTGGTCTTTGCCTTGATTATCATGGGAAGTGTGCCGCTGGCGCTGATTGGATCGGTGGCGGCCCTCTGGATAGCTGGTCAGTCGCTATCGGTCGCCAGCATGATCGGCTTTATCACACTCACTGGCATTGCGACGCGAAATGGTATCCTGAAAATCAGCCATTACATCAATCTTGCCTTGCATGAACACCTGCCCTTTGGCCCTGAACTTGTCGTGCGCGGCAGTCTGGAAAGGCTTACGCCCGTCTTGATGACAGCCGTGTCGGCTAGCGTTGCACTTGTGCCCCTGCTTGTTGATGCACACGCGCCCGGCAAGGAGATTCTGCATCCCGTCGCCGTGACAATATTCGGCGGCCTGATCAGCGCGACGCTGCTGGATACGTTTCTCACGCCCATTTTGTTTCTCAGATACGGTCGCCGCCCTCTCGAAAGATTGCGCGAGACCGCACTTGCCGCCCAAGCCACTGGCCAAACTGTAGGCGTTGCGCCGCAACGACCGACAGAAGCCTTCTAGAGAAAGGAAGTGACCATGAAAAAATTGATCCTTGCCGCTTTGATCCTTGCCGCTCCTGCCTATGCGCACGACATGCCTGGCAATCACGGTGGAGTCGTGGCCGATGTAGGCACTATGCACGTCGAGCTTGTCGCCAACGTCAAAGCGCTGGAGCTTTATCTCACGGACCATTCGAACAAGGCGGTCGCTGCTGACAAATTCAAGGCGACGGCCGTCCTTGTTGTCGAAGGCAAAGTGCACCGCATCGCTCTCACGCCCGCAGGCGGAAACCGCCTGACCGGCAATGCTTCGATCCCACTCCCGGCGCGACCGAAGGGCGCCATTCAGATTCAGACCGAAACCGGCGCGTCCCTGCAAGGGAAGCTTCCATGACGTTTGAAGAGGGCTTTTCGACAAAGTCTTTCCCGTAGCAAGCGAATGCTTTGCGAAGCAACACTGACAAACCCGGAGAAGAACCATGAAAGCCATAATATTCTCGACAAGCCTGCTGGCGTTGGTTGCCAGTAGCGCGATCGCCCAGAAAGCAAACGAACACGAGGGCCACCATCCCGAGCCACCGTCCGCCACAGCCCCGGCCGCGCCATCGCAAGCCCCGACGCCCGCTCCCGGAACCCAGAAACCCATGATGGGTCAGATGATGCAGGGCGCACCTGGCGATCAGATGAAGCAGATGGGCGATATGATGGGCATGATGCGCAAGATGATGCCGATGATGGAGGGCATGCAAGCGCCCGGAATGAACCCTTCGGCGCGCGCGGACATGATGAAGCAAATGGCGCCAATGATGCAGCAGATGATGCCCATGATGCAGCAAATGATGATGGGCGGAAAGCATCCGGCGACACCATCGCCGGCGGCCACGAACACGCCTCCCCATGTTCGTGAATACATGCAGGCGATGGACAAGATGCATGGTCCAATGAACACTGGCGTGACTGCCGCCAGTGCTGACGAGGGATTCGTTCGCGGTATGATTCCCCATCATCAAGGAGCGATCGACATGGCGAAAACCGCGCTACAATATGGGAAAGATGAACAGGTGCGTAAGTGGGCCAATGAAGTCATTCGCGAGCAGCAGCGCGAGATTTCTGAAATGGAAGCCTGGCTTAAGACGAATGCCAATTAGCAATCGGCGCGGGGCGGTTCCAGCGGAGCCGCCCCCTCACGTGTAATCACGTTTCCGGGACAGACCATACTGACAGCCTGGCCGATGATCGAGCGTCGGTTACCGGAGGGCCAAAGCGCGCTGAAAAAAGGATAAAGCAAATGCCAAATCATTCGCATGGTCATGATGACTTTGACAGCCACAAACCCGCGCCAGTAGCTGCTTCTATGGGCACGACAACGGTCAAGGATCCTGTGTGCGGAATGACTGTGGATCCGCACACAGCGAAGTTCAGAGCCGAGCATGCCGGCCGCCCGTTTTATTTTTGTTCGGCTAGCTGTCAGGGAAAATTTGTGGCGCAGCCGGAGCGTTTTACGTCCCCGGTTGATGCCGGGAAAATCGACGAAACGGCCATTTATACATGTCCGATGCACCCGGAGATCCGACAAGCTGGACCCGGCAGTTGTCCGATTTGCGGCATGGCGCTTGAACCCGTCAACGTGACGGCTGAGCAGGTGGAGAATTCTGAACTCGACGCCATGACGCGGCGGTTCTGGATCGGCCTGATTTTATCGCTGCCCGTAGTGGCGCTCGAAATGGGAGGGCATTTGACCGGCCTCAATCACTGGCTCGGCGTGCAAACATCAAATTACATTCAATTCCTTTTGGCGACGCCAGTCGTCCTTTGGGCAGGCTGGCCGTTTTTTCAACGGGCCTGGCAGTCGCTTGTCACTCGCAACCTCAACATGTTCACACTGATCGCCATGGGGACGGGCGTTGCCTGGGTCTACAGCATCGCCGGAGCTTTCGCGCCGCAGATATTTCCGCCGGCGTTCCGGCAACCAAGTGGTGCAGTGGCGATATACTTTGAAGCCGCCGCCGTGATCACGGTTCTGGTTCTTCTTGGCCAGGTTCTTGAGCTGCGAGCGCGGGAAACAACGAGTGGCGCCATCCGTGCGCTTCTCGATCTTGCCCCCCGCACGGCAAGGCGCATACGCGGCGATGGATCTGATGAAGACATACGTCTGGATGATGTGCAGGTTGAGGATATTCTTCTGGTCCGTCCAGGCGAGAAAATCCCGGTAGACGGTTCAGTGGTCGACGGGCGCAGCGCTGTTGATGAATCCATGGTGACCGGAGAATCAATGCCCGTCACCAAAACCGTTGGAACCAAGGTCATTGGCGGCACGATGAACCAGAGCGGCGCTCTGCACATGAAGGCGGAGAAAGTCGGTCGCGACACCGTGCTCTCCCAGATCGTGCGGCTGGTTGCCGAAGCACAGCGCAGCCGCGCTCCGATTCAGCGCCTCGCCGATCAGGTCTCGGGGTGGTTCGTGCCAACCGTCATCGGGGTTGCCGCCATCGCCTTTGCCGCCTGGGCGCTGTTTGGTCCTGAGCCACGCTTGTCCTACGGCCTCGTTGCATTTGTGGCTGTTCTGATCATCGCCTGTCCTTGCGCTCTGGGACTGGCTACCCCGATGTCCATCATGTTTGGAGTTGGACGAGGCGCGCAATCCGGCGTTCTGATCAAAAATGCCGAGGCGCTTGAACACATGGAAAAGGTGACGATCCTTGTTGTGGACAAGACCGGCACCCTTACAGAAGGGAAGCCCGCAGTCACGGCAATCATTCCAGGTAGCGGCTTTACCGCAGACGAAGTGTTGCGGCTGGCGGCCAGTGTGGAACGCGCCAGCGAACATCCTCTGGCTCTGGCTATCGTCACCGAATCCAATACGCGCAAGCTGGCCCTGGCGCCCGTACAGGACTTTGACTCGCCCACAGGCAAAGGCGCACTTGGTGTCGTCGAAGGCCGCAGGATCGCGCTCGGCAATTCCAAATTTCTGGCGGAGCTAGGCGTATCTACAGCCCAGATGGAAAAGGCCGCCGATGAATTACGCCAGGACGGCGCGACCGCAATCTTCATGGCGATCGACGCGGTGACCGCGGGAGTCATTGCGATCGCCGATCCTGTCAAGGCGACCACAAAGCAGGCTTTGACGGAATTGCGAGCGGCAGGTGTTCAGGTCGTGATGCTGACAGGTGACAACTGGACCACGGCCCGCACTGTCGGCCGCCAGCTTGGCATCGATCAGGTTGAGGCCGAAGTGTTGCCTGAGCAGAAAAGCGCCATCGTGCAACGCTACAAGAGCCAGGGACACGTGGTGGCCATGGCAGGTGATGGCGTTAATGACGCTCCTGCCCTTGCCGCCGCCGACGTGGGAATTGCCATGGGTTCAGGTACCGATGTTGCAATCGAAAGCTCCGGCGTAACCCTCCTTAAGGGCGACCTCACGGGTCTCGTGCGGGCACGACGGCTTTCACAAGCGACAATGAGCAATATCCGCCAAAACCTGTTCTTCGCGTTTATCTATAATGCGCTGGGGGTTCCAGTCGCCGCGGGCGTTCTCTATCCGGCTTTCGGGATCGTGCTTTCACCGATTATAGCAGCGGCTGCGATGGCGCTGTCGTCAGTCAGCGTCATCGCCAATGCGATGCGGCTGAGATCGGTGCGCCTCTGATGCCTTACGGCACACAAGATTCATGGGTCACCTGGAGTGCAGTCCGGCGATATCTGGTCTGGATCACATTCTTGATGCTCTTGTGGGAAATATTGCAACTGCCGTTTTACTCGATCTGGCGTGACGCCAGCTGGCGCTATCTTGTTTTGGCTATTTTGCACTGTACCGCAGGCGATATAGCCATCGCGCTCACAACCTTTGTGGCCGCAATCTTGATCAGTAATCCCCGTTGGCCACAGGAGGCAAACCTATCCCAGGTGGTATGGCTTGTTGCACTGGGGATCAGCTATACAATTTATAGCGAATGGTCCAACCTGGCGCGAGGATCGTGGGCCTATTCACCCTTGATGCCAACACTTCCTTACCTCGGCACGGGGCTCGCACCCCTTGTGCAATGGCTCGTGCTGCCGGCGTTCGCACTCACACGCGCAACCAGAATCTCCCGCTTGAACGATGGCTGAATAACAGCATCACTGGCTCATTAAATTAGAAGAAGGAAGCGACGGCAGGCTGAGTGGCCATGCTGAGCGGTTAGGTAAGGCGTCACAATGGTTATTCATGCAGGGGCCAAGAGCACTTTCAGCTTCATCAAGGCAGGTTTGATGTTGCGGATGTAGCGATCCAGTTCGGCCAGTTCGGCGCTATCGGTGGAGCGCAGGTTCGCCATTCTGGGCGTGAGCGAGTCCAGTCGTGAGGAAGCCATGAATGCGGCGACGTCTGCAATGGCTCTCCATCGCAAACGACAAAGGAGTTCCACCGCCATTGTGCGCAGCCAGTCAACTGGATTGCCCGGCATGGGCAAGGGCACGCAGATCGCGTTTTTTTCCGCGTCTTCTGTGCGACTGGCTTCGACATGGGCGATCAGCGCGGCGCTAAAAATCGGCTGACACACGCGCAGATTTTGCAGAAAAGTCTGATTTCCGGCGAACACCGGCCGTGCCTCTGCGTTGGTAATGGCGCTTGCCGTACAGTCGATATGAACCGTGTCGCGATCTGTGGGGATCGTGCCTTTCTCTAGCACGATTTGTTGTGCTTCGATGGCGGTGACGCGACCCAGACGGACGATATGAGGAATGCTACGCAAGGCCGCCAGTTCGCCTTCAGTGACAGTGGCGCAGTGATGCATCCTCGGCGTGATGGCGGGATCAATCCGCAAAACGGCGCGGCGCGCTTCAAGCCGCTCAAACACATTGTCGACGGAGGATGCCTGCGCGATGCACTCGACCTCGTCGGCTATCAAGCGCGCCAGATTAATGAACTGGTCCTGGCCGGTCTGGACGTTTGCGCGGTTGAACAACCAGGAATCGCGCGGTATGATCCAGGTGATGCGCTGCGGCGCGGCACCGTTGGCAAGCAGCCACAAACAGGCATCCATTCCGGTTTTCCCGGCGCCGATGATCACAATGCGGCCTTCCGGCCTGAAAAGCCTGGGCAGATCATTGACCGGCGCGCAGATCATGCCAGCAGCGACCGTATAGACGGGCTTGTGCGTGGCGGAGATGGCCGGGCTGTGCAGGGTGGCGTCGACAATCTTGCGCGCCTTGACGCGCCGCACAGCGCCGCTGACGAGCGAGACGATTTCGCCCGTCGACCTATACTCACTCATGGGAATGAACTGAACGCGCCCCGTCGGCAGCATCTGTTGTTGCAACACGGCTTCAAAATAGCTGACAATCTCTGCACCCGAGGCAAGTTCGTCCAGCCCCTCATTGTAGCCCGACGTATCTTTCCCGCCATAACCCAGCGGACGCGAGTTCACGCCATAATTGGACGACGGCTGATGCAAGCGCACGAAGGGATAGGCGTCGTTCCAATGCCCGCCGACACTGTGGCGTCGGTCAACAAGGGCGATGGTGGCAGTCGTCTCGGTGAGAATCTGGTCGGCGAAGGCCAACCCTGCTGCGCCAGCTCCGACAACCAGATAATCCGCAACAATTGCGTCGGGTCCCATCGCGCCTCGCCCAATTTTCGTTGAAGCCATTCACTGCAACATAAACAGCGGCAGTGTCAGACTCAAATCGGTTGCGCGGTCCGGCAAGAGCCATCCGCTGGCGGAATAACCGCTCTGCCCGTCACTGGGTACTTCATTTGTGGCTGGATACGAGCGCGCGCGCCCGATCAATGACCTCCGACGCCGCCGCAAAAGAGTTAGTCAACAACGCATCGATTTCCTCGCCACGAACCGGCGTAATGTCCAACCCCATGCGTGTTGCGTTAGCAAGAAATGCGGAGTCGGCAATCATCCCATCGAAGGCCGAACGAAGGGCGGCGAGTCGGTCCGCGGGAACCCCAGGGGGCGTAAAAACAGAGCGCGTCAATTGATACTTGCTGAATATGAGTTCCAGAGCACTGCGGTCTTGCGCGGTTCCCACTACGTCGATGGCTTGTGGAACATCGGCGATTCTCGCGTCAGGCTTCAGACCAAATTGCATCAGCACGTTTATTTTACGCTCGCGCAACCAGGCACCCTTGGTGGCCATGAGGCCTGAATACCCGGTCGCGCCTATAGCGTCGATTTCACCTCGTTCAAGCGCGATGAAAAGATCGTTCGGTCCCTGATAACCCGGCACGAGGCGAATTTTTGCGTTGAGAGCGCGCGAAAGAATAGTCGGCAGAATGGCGTTGTCTGTATCAATGCCGCTCGCCCCTAGGACAGCAGTCTTTTCCAGCAGATCCTTGTAGCTGCGGAAGGGTGTGGTGTGCCAGGAGATCAGCACCATGGATTCCACCACTGGATTTCCTATCCAGCCATATTTACGAGGATCAAACTGAACATTACCGCCACTCTTCGACAGGATTTGAAAGAGAGGCTCAAAGGCAATCGTGTTTTGCGGCATACCTATTTCAGAGCCATCCTTTGGCGCCGTGTTATAAATATAATTGGCGAGTTGAAGGCTGCTGGCGCCTGGCATGTTCTTCACGACGACAGACGGATTACCCGGAATGTGCCGCCCGAAATGCTGCGCCATCAAACGAGCCGTGATGTCGTAACCACCGCCAGGGGCAGCGCCGACAAAAAAATTGATGCTGCGGTTGCGATAAAACTCCTCAACCGATTGCGCGGCTGCCGGCTGGATGGACAGGCAGAAAAACAGACTCACAAAAGCGAACGTCAGTCGAGTGAAACCCTGCATGATCGCCACCTTTTCATGACTTATTTTCAACCATCGGAGAGCGAGGCGAGCAATCGCCCGTGCCCCCGGATCGCATCGCGGATACGCAAGCGATGGAAGGCGACGAAGAATGCCGCTGCAGTGGCGGAAATCACGGGGCGGCCGATGTCGCGTTCAACGGTATCCAGAATGTCGCCTGACGCCCATTGCGGGCAAGGCATATAGACGCCATCAGCATCCGGCGCCTTGGCAAAGGCATCGATGACATATCGATAGACCTGCGAGGGCGGAACATCCTGCAGATCCTTGAACCCGACGCTATAGAAGGCGCTGTGCAGTACCTCAAAGCCATAATGATTGAGTGAGCGGATGATCTTGTCGTTGGTGGCTTCGGGATAAGGCGTCACCAGCACGATGCGGCGCATGCCCAGATGTTCCATGGACTCGATGCCCGTGCGGATCGATGTCGTCGAGGGAATGCTCGTCAACTCTTCCAGATGGGCAACGAGCTCCTTGTCATAACCGGGAGCCCGGTTCGTGACGAGCGGCGCACCGCCGTGAATAATGAAATCGACATGGCGCGAGGCAAGGTAGCGCGCGCTGCGCTCCACCGCCGCAAGGCCAGTTTCATATTCGGTGGGCTTCCAGTCATCGATATTGCATGTAACGCCGACGAGGCCGATGCCCGGAGGTGCGAAAGAATAGAATTCGTAAGGCACCAACTCCATGACAGTCGGCGTGATATAGCCAATGCGCTTGCGCCATCCGAACATCTGTCTCTCCCCTGCCGTAGTCCAAGCGTGGCCAGACCTGTTGATCGTCTGTTACCTAGGGCCACTTTCGTTTTCTGGCCCAGACCGGGAAAATGTCGCAGGTATCGATATGAAAGGCAAACGGGGGGAAGCGCTGGATCGAAACAGGCCCGGGTGTTGGCTCCGCGCACCAGCGACGCGCGGAGCAATGATGTTATTTCGAATGCACCAACGTGTTAATCGCGCCGGTGCCACCCGAGGCAGGCGCCGGATTCACGAAGATCATCTCATTCCCCTTGAACGAGACCTTTCGAACCTGCGTATTTCCGATCTCGTTGGGAAAGGTGCTGTTGGTGATCTTGATTGTAAATGTGCGATTTGCTTCGTCTACCGTATAGGTCCCAAACAGCGCATAGGACTGTTTGTAGAGCGCCACGGCCTCGTCAGATGTAGGTGTCTGGCGATTGCCTGACGCGAGTTTCTGTCGGTCAGTCTGGAAGTTCATTTGTGAGAAGTGACCGTCGGCCGTATATATCTGTTGGCCGCTGACCTTTCCGTTGAACAGATCAACCTTGGTGTCGTTAGCCCGTTCCTGAATGACGGAGACGGTGTCCCACGAACCTAAGATTTGCGCTTTGAGCGGTTTATCCTGGGCCAGCGCGCTGCCACTCAAAGTGACCGCAACGAGCGATGCCAACATTCCGATCCTGCCCATGTAAACCCCTCTACCATTGTGCATTTTCCGACATTCGCCAGAGGACGAATGCCTCGTCCATAGCGCGCCTTATCCGGGACAATAGCAATAGCTTCGCTTGAGCTATCCTCGATCAGGGCGCGTTATTTGTGAGGGGGGGCGTTCCCTCGCGCTACGGTCGCCACGTCTGGGGAACGCGTGTACGCAGCTTCGGCAAGACTGCGTTCGCCTAAACCTCCGACATGACCGGCATCAACCTTGCTGGGCTTGAAATATGTCGCCAAAAGGCGATTTTTGTGACTTTCATGTTTGAGCGATAACCAGGGAGAGACGGATGAAATGGGTCAGGGGAATATTGTTTGGTGCGGCTGTGTGCTTGCCGCTGACCGGCGCTGCGCTGAGCCAGGATTATCCGAACAAGAACGTGCGCCTGATCGTGCCGTTTCCTGCAGCCGGTGCGACAGACATTACCGCGCGTCTTGTCGCCAACCAGCTGTCCAAACAATGGGGACAGACCATTGTCATTGAGAATCGCACCGGGGCCAGCGGGGTAATCGGCAGCGAAGCCGTGGCTCGCTCGCCAGCCGATGGCTATACGTTGCTGCTGGGTACGCTTGCGGCCAATGTGATGGCGCATTTGTTGCGTGAGCAGGTTCCTTATGGGCGCGACGCTTTTATTCCGATCACGATTCTCGGATCAACGCCGAATTTGCTGCTCGCCAGCAGCGCCATACCGATCAAGACACTCAAGGATCTGGTCGATTACGCAAAGTCCAATCCCGGCAAGGTGCGTTACGCCTCCGCCGGCATCGGACTTTCGGGGCATCTTGGCGTCGCGTTGTTCGCACAGGAAGCCAAGATTGACCTTATTCACGTGCCCTATCGTGGCAGCGCGCCATCCGTTGAGGCGTTTGCGCGCGGCGAGGTAGAGCTTACGCTGGCCCTGGTGCCGGAATCGGTCAACACGATGAAGAGCACACCGGGCATCAAGCCGATTGCCATGGCGGCGGACAAGCGGTCCGCCAAATTCCCGGATACGCCGACCTTTGCGGAACTGGGCTATCCCAATGTGCAGGTCTATGCCCTGAGCGGATTGATGGCGCCCAAAGGAACGCCCCAGACAATCATTGACAAGATCCACAGGGACACTGTGATAGCGTTGAAAGAGCCTGCGGTGGCCGAGCGCATGAGCAGCCTGGGCATTGACATCGTCGGCTCGACGCCAGCCCAGTTCGACAAGCTGCTCAAGGATGAATTTACGCGCTGGGAGCCGCTGATCAAGACGAACAACATCAAGGCGGAATAACAAAGCATCAGCCATGGCGCGCTGCAACACAGCGCGCCCGGTCAACAAGCAGGCGCGGGTGGAAATGAGCACGGACAATTTCTGGCAGAGCTTTAGGACCGACGAATGGTCGGACGCCATAGTGGCCGCCATGAAACTTGGCGGCATAGATCACCTGTTCTTCGTATCCGGCACGGAAATCAACTTCTTTCAGGAGGCGATTGCCAAGGCCGAAGAGCGCGGAACGCCAGCGCCAAAACTCATCACCATGGTGCATGAATCTGTCGCTCTTAACGCCGCGCTTGGCTCTACGATGGTGAGCGGACGGCCCGCCGCTTCCATCGTGCATGTTGATGTCGGCACGTTCCACTATGGCGCGGCACTGCACACGGCGTGGCGCGGCGGCTATCCCGTGCTGATCATGGGTGGCACTGGCCCGCGCGCCTTTCCC
>CAMDKB010000125.1 GCA_945901195.1 Rhizobium sp. Q54 | reverse complement strand
TGCCGACCTCTATGAGCGATTTGGCAAGGCGCCGATCATCACAGTCACCTTCTCTCCCGAAGACGAGAAGAAATGGAAAGCCATCACCCAGCAATTGCTGGGGCGCTGAGCGAAGTTAACAATACCAGACCTACCAAGGAGAAAAGCATGAAAATCTGCAGATATGATAATGATCGACTGGGCGTCGTGGTTGGCGACAAGGTCCACGATGTCAGCGCCGCGCAGGAAGAAATCCGCAAGAGTGCGCCCTATGACATGATGGGCGATTGTGTGATTGCGGCTTTGCCACAATGGCGCAGCAAGCTTGAAGACCTGGCCAAGAAGGCTCCGGGCAAAGCGATTTCAGACGTCAAATTCCTGCCGCCTGTAGCGCGCTATAGCAAGGTGATGGCTGCGCCAACAAACTATCATGCCCATATTCAGG
Source organism: Rhizobium sp. Q54 (assembly GCA_945901195.1). Taxonomy (GTDB): domain Bacteria; phylum Pseudomonadota; class Alphaproteobacteria; order Rhizobiales; family Beijerinckiaceae; genus Terripilifer. The sequence continues at coordinate 10,461 of CAMDKB010000125.1, read as the reverse complement.
AAATGGCGGCACGGCAGGGCACAGCGGCCGAAGCCCATCGCGGCATTCTGCAGGCCGGCATCTTTCTCAAGGCCAATTCTTCCATCGTGGGCGAGAACGGCAACATCAAGTTGCGCTTCCCCGAAAAGCTGAATGAACATGAACTCGAATTGGTGATGATCATTGGCAAGCAGGGCACAAAGATTCCGCGTGACAAGGCGCTGGATTACGTCGCCGGATATTGCATGGGCATCGACATGACCGTGCGCGGGAAGGAAGATCGCAGCTTCCGCAAATCCATTGACGGCTACTCGCCGGTGGGTCCGTGGATCGTCACTGCAGATGAAATTCCTGATCCGGACAATCTGGAACTCGAACTCAAGGTCAACGGCGTCACCAAGCAGAAGACCAACACGAACAACCTCATCTACGACTGCCGCCGCCTGATCGAGTTTGCGACAGAGTATTACACGATCTATCCGGGTGACTATTACTTTACAGGAACGCCCCAAGGCGTCGCGCCCGTCAATCCAGGCGACTGGGTGACATCGGCCTGCTCGCAGATCGGCGAACTGAAAATTCAGGCTGTCGCGCAACCCTGATTGTAACAGGTCCCGGCCGGCGCAATGCGCCGTCCGGGATGCCAAAGAGAGTTCCCAGATTGTGATGGCGTTCGTCCGGGCGATCAAGAACAGAAACAATATCTCGCGCGCGGACGAAAAACGTTGCGACAGAAGTCCTGCTGGGACATGTTGACAACATGTCAAAAGCGGATGTGACGGCGCTCGTCGCGCATATGCGTGGGCCAAGTCTCGATCGTTATGTTGACCTCATCTGGGCGGATCGCACAAAGCAAAAGTGAGCGAGGCTGCTCGTAGCGCCATTCAAGAGCGGAGCACAAACATGGCCGATACTGAAGACTCTCTGCGTAGGGAATTCGAAGCTCTCACGCAACGCGCCGGTCTTGCAATTCCCGACGACCGCGACGAAGCTTTCTTTGCCGCTTTCAAGGATTTCCGGCGGGTCATAGCGCGTGTGCACAAGCCCTTTGATCATGGGGTCGAAGTCGCCAGTGTTTTCGCTGTTGAAAGCGCCAAGCGGGGTGCGCCATGAGCACGGGCAAGCCATTGCACGAACTCTCGATATCTGCGGCCGGACAGCAATTGCGTGGGGGGACATTGACTTCAGTGGCCCTCGCCGAACATGCCCTGACGCGCATTGCAGCCATCGATCCCAAGATAAATTCCTTCATCACATTGACCTCTGAGCGCGCGATGAATGATGCGCGGGCCGCCGACGCGGATTTCGCCAAAGGCATCGACAAGGGGCCATTACAAGGCATTCCCTACGGATTGAAAGACATCTACGATACGGCGGGAATCCGAACGACCTGCCATTCCAAACTGCGTATCGATAATGTTCCATCGCAGGACTGCGCGGTGGAAGAAAAATTCCGCACGCAGGGCGCTGTGCTCCTTGGAAAGCTCGCAACACACGAGTTCGCGTTGGGCGGCCCAAGTTTTGACCTGCCCTTTCCCCCTGCACGAAATCCCTGGAATCCCGAGCACGCACCGGGCGGTTCTTCATCGGGTTCCGGGGCTGCTGTAGCTGCCGGCTTGATGCGTGTCGCGATGGGTTCGGACACCGGAGGATCCATACGGGGGCCTGCTGCCTATTGCGGCATCGTCGGCATCAAGCCGACATTCGGATTGATTTCCCGGCGCGGCGTGTTTCCGCTGTCCTATTCACTCGATCATATCGGGCCGTTGACGTTCAGCGTCGATGATGCCGCAATCATACTTGATGCCCTTGCCGGACACGATCCGCGCGATCCCGGCAGCGCCAATGTAGCCAAGCCAAACTTTCGCGGATTGATGCAGGCGGGTGTGAAGGGCTTGCGTATCGGAATCCCCCGGCATTTCTTTGCCAAAGCACCCGGTGTATCGCCCGAAGTGCTTGCAGGGGTTGATGCAACGGCGCAGACGCTGGCCAGGCTCGGCGCCCATATAGAAGATATCACGCTGCCCGATTACGATGACTTTGCCACATGCGGCCGCGTCATCATGTTTTGCGAGGGCTTTGCGATCCACGAAAAGGATTTTCGCACCCGCCCGCTCTATTTCGCGAAGAATACCTGGATGCGCATGATGCTCGGCGCGTTCGTCACCGCGCCTGACATCATTCAGGCGCATCGTCTCAGGCGCGAATTGATGCATGCGGTCAACACGGCGCTTGAGAATTGCGATGTTCTGATGTGCGCCAGCGCGCTTAGCACAGCGCCGACCTTTAACGGGCCAGGTGAATGGACAGCGCCGACTGACTCGCCCATTCATTCCATGCCATTCAATGTCACCGGGCATCCAGCTATCTCGATGCCAACAGGGCTTGCGAAAAACGGCTTGCCACTCTCGGTGCAAATTATCGGCAAGCACTTCGATGAACCGATGGTGCTGCGCGTCGCTTCTGCACTAGAGGCGGAAACAGGATGGCCGGGACCTCGTCCCGCACTGGCGCAATTGCCGTAAGCGAACCTGTCAGGAGAAGAACATGTACAAGACTATGAAAGTCGTCGCCCTGGAAGAGCATTACTGGGACGAGGAACTCATTGAACGCATCAAGGATCGTGCGCTGGCGCGTGATGGTGAAATGAAGCGCCGGCTCTATGATTTCGATACGGTTCGCATCGAGCATATGGATCGAACCGGCATCGACTATCAGGTGTTGTCACACGCTGCGCCCTCTGGCCAGTATGTGTTCGGCGATGATGCTGCTGATCTCGTCAAGCGCGTCAACGACAGGCTCGCCGCAGGCGTTGCGCGACGGCCCGACCGGCTGGGCGCCTTTGCAGCTTTGCCGACGTCCAATCCGGAAGCCGCGGCCAGTGAGCTGGAACGTTGCGTCAAGCAGCTTGGTATGAAAGGCGCGATGATCCATGGGCCGACGGGCGAAAAATTCATTGATGGAAAGGAATTCTGGCCGATCTTCGAACGGGCCGAAGCGCTGGATGTTCCCATCTACCTGCATCCCGCGACACCTCTGCGCAGCGTCGTCGATGCCTATTACAAGGATTACATGAAAGCCTTTCCGACGGTCATCAGCGCCGGCTGGGGTTTTACGGTTGAGACTGCAACAACCGCAATTCGCCTCATTCTTTCGGGCATGTTCGAGAAGTACCCCAATTGCAAGATCGTGCTCGGCCATTTTGGCGAAAGCATTCCCTTCCTCCTGTGGAGAATCGATCAGGCGCTGTCCCGCCCGGGGCAAGAAGGCATAAAATTCCGCGAAACATTCACGCGCAATTTCTGGCTGACCAGCAGCGGCAATTTCTCGACACCGGGCTTACAATGCTGCGCGCAGGAAATGGGCATGGACAAACTCATGTTTTCTGTCGACTGGCCCTATGTCGCCAACGAGGATGGCATGGACTGGATCAAGACATTGCAGATGAACGCAAATGACCTGTCCAATTTTCTCGGCGGCACCGCGTCGCAACTTCTGAAACTCTAGGGGGGCTCATATGAAATCCTTGATCGCTTTTGCGGCGCTGGCCCTTGCAGCGCAATCATTTCCGGCGCGAGCGGATGCGGTCGAGGATTTCTATCGTGGCAAGACTCTCTCAATGACCATCGGTACATCTGCGGGCAACGACTACGATTTTCGCGCACGCCTCGTTGCCCGTCACATGCCAAAATTCATTCCCGGAAATCCCCCCATTATTTCCCGCAACATGCCGGGCGGCGGCGGCATCGTGCCGACAAACTGGTTCGCGAAACTTGCGCCGCGCGACGGCACATCGCTCTATATGATTCAATCCAACATGATGTCGGCGCAGGCGCTGGAAACACAGGGCGTGGCGTTTGATACGCGCAAGTTTTTCTGGATCGGCAATACGTCGCAGACGCCAAATGTCATTAATTCCTGGCATACCACCGACGTCAAAACGATTGAGGATGCCAAAACCAGGGAGCTTGTGCTCGGTGGCTCCATCGGTTCGGCAAGCGCCGTTTATCCTGTGTTACTGAACAAGCTCATCGGCACCAGGTTCAAGCTTGTGACAGGCTATCCCGGCGGCAATGAACTGAACATTGCGCTGGAACGCGGTGAGATACAGGGGCGCGGTTCAAACTCTTGGGCTTCGTGGAAATCCACCCGTCCGCAATGGCTGGCCGAAAAAAAATTGATCATATTGGTCCAGATCGGCTTGCAGCGGGCCTCAGATCTTCCCGATTTGCCAACAATGATCGAACTGGCGAACAACGATCTCGACAAGGCTGTAGCGCGTTTTATTTCTTCAGATACCGCCATTTCGCGCGCAGTAATAACAACAGAAGGCACGCCGCCTGATCGTGTGGAGGCTTTGCGCCGCGCCTTCGATGCGACCATGAAAGACGCTGAATTTCTGGCTGAGGCCGCCAAGACCCAAATGGATATCAGCCCGCTTTCGGGTGTAGAATCGCAGAAGATCGCCGATTCAATCGCCAATACTCCCCCCGAAGTTCTGGCCAGAGCGCGCGAGCTGCTTGGCGACATGTTGAAGTAGGCATCATGACCCCCAGTCGCGACCAAACCTCCATCTACAATGGTAACAAGTTCAAGCTCGGCCTGTTCGGGCTGAATTGTTCAGGCGGCCTCAGCTTGACCAAAGCGCCCGAACGCTGGGATGCCTCCTGGGATAATAATGTGATTGCCGCCAAGCTGGCGGATGAAGCGGGATTCGAGTTTCTTTTGCCGATCGGCCGCTGGCATGGTTATCGCGGTGAGATGGATACGCAAGGCACGACGTTTGAAACCCTGACATGGGCCTGCGGTCTGCTCGCCTCGACACAGCAGATTACCGTCTTTGGCACATTGCACGTGGCTTTCGTCAATCCGGTTTTTGCGGCAAAGCAGATGGTGACGGCTGATCACATCGGCCATGGCCGTTTCGGCCTGAATATCGTTTCGGGCTGGAACCCTGGCGAGTTCAACATGTTCGGTGTGGCGCTCAACGAACACGAAGATCGCTACGCATATTCAGAAGAATGGATCCAAATCGTCGCGCGCATCTGGTCTGAACAGGAACCCTTCGATCACGAAGGGCGCTTCTATAAACTCAAGGGCGTATCGAGCAAGCCAAAGCCGTGCTGGAATTCAAGGCCGGTTCTTGTCAGTGCCGGCAATTCGCCCGCGGGCAGCCGCTTTGCTGCAAAAAATGCTGATTGTCTGTTCACCGCCATCGCGGTTCTCGAAGATATGCCGGCCAAGATCGCCTCCTTCCGTGCGTTGGCGCCTGAAGGCCATATCCGCAACGTCTTCTCTGCCGCGCATCTGATGTGCCGCGCCACGCGCAAGGAGGCGCAGGATTATCATCATTACATCGTGCATGAATGCGGCGATTGGGAAGCCGCAGAATATGCCGCCAATCTGCGCGGCAAGCGGGCCAACACGTGGATGAACACTCATGACGATCTGAAGGCCCGCCTGATGACAGGCTCAAGCCATCCCATCATCGGCAGTTACGACGATGCCGTGGAGTTGTTTCAAAAACTTCATGCCATGGGGATCAATGGGCTTGCCGTCGACACGATAAACTATGTCAAAGATTTTCCCTGGATACGCGACGAACTGCTGCCTCGCATGGAACGTGCGGGGTTGCGGCAGAAGGCACCGCGATAGCGAACCAGTCACCGGCATGGAATTTTCGTAAAAACGGGCTATGTAAGGCCCGGCATTTCCACGCGCACAAAATGCGCCCCATTGTAGAGGTCAAGATGAATTCCGGTTTTGCAGGGTCGCTGGCCGCGTTTGGTCTGTTGTTGACAACACACGCCGCCAGCGCCGACGCCATCGAGGATTTTTTTCGCGGCAAGAGCCTTACGATGATTGTCGCCACCACCAATGGTAACGACTACGACAATCGAGGCCGCATGCTGGCGCGCTGGATGGGAGAATCCATTCCAGGTAAGCCATCAATCGTCGTGCGTAACATGCCCGGCGGCGGCGGCATTGTCGGCGCCAACTGGATGACCAAGGTTGCACCGCGTGATGGCACAGCCATGATGATGATCATGCAGCCGTCCGCCATGAATCAGGCGCTGGGCCTCGGCGCGATCGAATATGACGTGCGTAATTTCGGCTGGATCGGCAACACCTCGGATACGCCCAGTGTCATTACGTCGTGGCACACATCAGGCGTTCACACTGTCGAGCAGGCGCGCGAAAAAGAACTCGTTCTGGGGGGAACCGTTGGCACTGCATCCGTCATCTATCCGATGGTGCTGAATGAACTGGCGGGCACGAAATTCAAGGTCGTGACGGGTTATCCCGGCGGCAACCAGATCAATCTCGCCATGGAATCAGGAGAAGTGCAGGGCCGTGGTTCCAATTCCTGGTCATCATGGAAATCAACCCGCCCCCAATGGCTCACCGAGAAGAAGATTTTCAACCTCGTGCAGGTGGCGCTGAAGCGTGCGTCTGATTTGCCGGATGTGCCACTTATGCTCGAACTTGCACGGAACGATTTTGACCGGCAGGTGCTGACTTTCCTGTCTGCGGATACGGCCATCGCCCGCGCTGTTGTGACAACGCCTGGAGTTCCGGCTGATCGCCTCGCGGCACTGCGCAAGGCGTTTGAGGACACAATGAAACGCAAGGAGGTGTTGGAAGAAGCTGAAAAAATTCAGATGGACCTCAGCGTCCTCTCGGGCGAAGAAAGCCACAAGGTTGCAGCGTCCATCGTAAATGCCGATCCAAAAGTCATCGAGCGCGCGCGCCAGATCATAGGGGCGCACGCAAAATAGCTGGCCAATCGCGTATGGACTTTATCGGACACCGGCGAGATCAAGCGAAAAATTGAGGGGCTTCCGCAGACCGAACCCATTACCCACCCATTCGTTGCAAGGGTTGAAAATATTCCGCCTCGTCGCGCGGAAACGTCACAGCTGCTGCGAAATATGCAAAGGGAAGTGCGTCAATTACCAGCATTCCCTTCGTTATACTTCGCGGGCATCTGATCATCGGCCAATCCGTTTTTCAACGCGCGGTCCCGGGTCTTCGCTTCGCTACGGCCGGGATGACGACCTGCCCGCTTACTTCTTCTTTTTCACAGCCGCTTTTTTCGCTGGCTTTTTCACCGCAGCTTTCGGCGCTATGTCATGCGCCGAACGCAACGCCTTTTCGTCATGATAACCGCTTGCGCCAGCCACCTCTGCGTCTTCCGCTTCAAACGCCAGAATATTGGGGATCGAACCGGGTAAGCCAAGTTCGCTCCAGCGGTCGCCGACCTTGTCATAGATCGACTTGCGCAATTTCGTGCGCTTGGAAAACACAGGCAGATAGCGATGCTGCTTGCACGCGTTGATCAGAGCCTTTGAACCATAGGGCCGCACTTCCAGCGGGTTCTGGCTGGGATCGAGCCCCGTTGACCATGTGGAGCGCAGGATATCGATATCATCGTTGGGATTGCAGCGGCTCCCCATTGCCCAGAGCACCTGATCAATGTCCGTGGGATCGACATCCTCGTCAACGGCGATGATCCATTTGGTATAATAGGCCCCGCCCGGCACTTGTGCGGCGAGCGCCAGGACCTGCGCCGCATGTCCCGCGTATTTCTGTTCCAGCGAAATGATGGTCATGCCGAAGCCACCGGCAGCGGCAGGGTGAGAATAGACGCCGGCAATGCCGGGCACACCGAGCTTGTCGAGATCGTCCCAGATTTTGGCGCCCCGCAGGATGGAAAAAAAGCCACTCTGTTCGCAGGAAGGATAGTCCGCCATCAGCGCATTCGTCAGAATTGGCTTGTCCCGATAGTGGATCGCGGTGATTTCCACCAGCGGAGCCGCAGCTTCGGGCTTTCCATAATACCCGGTGAATTCGCCGAACGGCCCCTCCGGCGCCATCGCCTGTGGCCGGATGATGCCTTCCACCACAAATTCCGCGCTGGCGGGAAACAACAGGTCACTATGCTGGGCCTTCACGACCTTGATCGGCTCGCCCTTGATGCCGCCGGCATATTCATATTCGGAAACCGTCTTTGGAAACGATTGCGAGCCGACAAGCATGAACAGCGGATCTATGCCCCAGCAGGCAACCACCGGCACGGACTTCCCCATCGCCCAGGCGCGTGTGATGTGCAGGCGCGCATCCTTGCCTGGCGAGAGATAAAGGCCGGTGTGATTCTTGTCCTGCACCATCATGCGATAGGTGCCGACATTGAGATAGCCCGTGTCCGGATCGCGCGTGATCACGGCGTCGCAGGTGCCGGCGTAATTGCCGCCATCCAGCGGCCAATGGCGGGGGATCGGCAGCTTGGTGAGGTCGATATCCTTGCCGGTCAGGGTATTGGCAAAACAAGGCGCTTCGCTCGCGGGAACCTCCTCCGGCAGGGTGCGCTTTTTCATCTTGTCTTTGGTGCGGCGGATGAGTTCCACCGTCGGCGTATCCGGATGCTCTTCCAGCGACAACGCAATGCGCCGCACGCTCGGGCCGTACACGTTCCACAAATGCCGCGCCCCGATGGGGCTCTTCTCAAAACCTGCGGGCGTATTGAACATCACCGCGGGCGAAGGCTTCTGCTTGGCTACAAGATAGCCGATCGCGCTCATCTCTTCTTCTATGTCGACAGGCTGATCAATCGTTACGAGCTCGCCAATGTCTTTGGAGCGCTGCAGCCATTCGCGCAAATCCTGAATGGGGTGGTTGGCGATAGGCGGGGGGACACGCTTGTTCATGATTGCCTCACAGATTTCCTCAGGGCGTGCCACCCGTATGCGGCAGCTTCAGCCCATGTTTAGACGATGAATGCGCGAACGCAAGAATGTTGGTGGGAAGCCCGCCCGATCAGGCCTTTTTCAGAAATTCAGTTCGCAGGACGAGGCCTTTGACCTTCTCCACATGGCATTCGATTTCATCGGGATCGCCTGTAAGCCGGATATTCTTGACCAAGGCGCCGCGTTTCAGGGTGACAGAGGTGCCCTTGACCTTGAGGTCCTTGATCAGGGTAACGGAATCGCCGTCGACGAGGGCGTTGCCGTTGCTGTCGCGCGTAACTTCGGACATGGGTGCTTTCTCAATACCGGAATAATCGTGGCAATCTATTGCAGTCACGCCTGCTCAATTCCAGATGCAAAGCGTCACAGGCTTTGGCGAGCCGGAAACGGCCGCACCCAAGGTCACAAAATTGCGCGTGCGGCCTGATCGAGACTGATGGCGACAATACGGGGCCTGTGCGCGGGCCTGGCTGGGCGATTTTGTGCTTGAGCGATATGGCGTTATAGCGATTATCCAGCATCGGTCGCGGAACGCGGTCTTTAAGTTTACTTCAGGAGGGAAAATGTTTCAGTCGATTGGCCGTTTGTTGTCCTTGTCGGTTGCCCTGGCGCTGGTACAGGGTGTGCTGGCTTCACCGGTCCAGGCCCAGAATTGGCCCCAGCGCACTGTTCAGCTCATTCTGCCCTTCGGGCCTGCATCCGGCGCGGATATAGCCGCGCGTCTCCTGTCAGAAAAGCTCAGGGAATATTGGGGGCAGCCCGTCGTCGTCGAAGGCCGTCCCGGTGGTGATGGCCTTATTTCCGTGCGCGGCGTTCTGAACGCAAAAGATGATCACGTCATCTTTTTTGGACCGACCAGCGCATATGTCGTTCATCCCTATGTTCATGAAAATCTGGCCTATGATCCCGAGCGTGATCTGCAGCCCATTGCCGGCGTGGCGAAAGTACAGGTGGCGATTGCTGCAACCAAAAGTCTTGGCCCCAAGACACTCAAGGAATTTGTGGCCTATGCCAAAGCCAATCCGGACAAGATCAGTTATGGCGTAGCGCCGGGCTTTTCGGAATTTGTCTTCAATGGGTTTGTGCGTGAGAATGATCTCAAGATCGTCAAGGTGCCTTACCGGGACATCACACAGGCCCCACCGGATCTCGGGTTGGGCCGCATACAACTGGCCATGATGTCCTATGCGGCCATGCGCGCGCAGGAACAGACGGGTGACATCCTCGTCCTGGCGATCAACGACACCAAGCGCTCGGAAATTGCGCCAAATACTCCATCTGCCGTCGAAGCGGGGTTCCCGAGCCTCGTTGCAAGCCCGGTGCTGGGCTTCATGGGCCACCGCGACATGTCTCTGCCTGTGCGCCAGAAGGCGGCCGCAGGCATTCTGGAAGCGATGAAGGACCCCAACATCATCGCGGGACTGAGCCGGTCCGGCCAGCCCGCAGCGCCGATGGGGGTCAACGAATTTGCTGCGGCTGTGAAAGAACAATTTGAACAGGTCGCCCGCATCGCCAAGCTGCTGAATATCGAACGGAAGAAATAGAAAAGGCTAACGCATCCCAACCGGAATGCGTTCAGCCAAAGTTGAATCAGCCATCAAATTGAAGAATGGTGCACTCGAAGGGATTCTGAACCGCCCCGGGTTTACCGGAGGGCAAAACTCTCGGAGAATTGCCCATTATGGAACAGACACAAAAGAAGAAGACCTCGAAGCCGTATTCCCCTGAGTTCCGC
>CAMDKB010000124.1 GCA_945901195.1 Rhizobium sp. Q54 | reverse complement strand
CCTGCCAAAGGCCCGTGTCCTGCACCCATGGCCGGAACAACGATTCCGCGTCAGACACTCAAGGTGGGAGCCGTATGCCGGAAATCGGCCCGTACGGTTCTGTGCGGGGGGCGGTCAGCAATGACCGTCCCTACCGCGATTGTGAGGATTGGTAATTGGAATTGACCAATTGAAGACCGTGGTCCCCACGTTATGATTCCAATTAGACAACCTACTGCAATTATCAATTCTGGAGTAAGCCGGATGCGAGCCACCGCTGTATTTGTGCGATCTGACATCTTTTTCCCCCAGTTACGTAAGTGGATAATTACATGAGGAAAATGAGCCCCAGGATCACAAGCTAAGCATTTTAAAAGCTTGGCGGCAATCACGGTGCCAGAGAGTGGCAAGAGATAACGAATTGAGTTGGGGGTAACTCAATAAATTACAGTGTAGTAGGCACTATCGGGCACACTTTATATTGTTTAGTTCAAGTTTCATATTTCTTGAAATTCGCGATAGTGTGACTCTATATTCACAAAGCTTGGCCCTCTCCGATGCGTGGCACTTTTCACGCTTTCACGCACCGCCCCCAGCTCAATTCCAATCATTCCTGCGCGCTTGCCTACCCCAGCACCTTCAGCGCCTGCGCCAGATCTTCCTTCAGATCTTCCACATCCTCCAGCCCCACGCTCAGGCGCAGCATGCCTTCGCCGATGCCCATTTCAAGGCGGCCGGCCATGGGTATGCGTTGATGGGTGGTGGTTGCTGGATGGGTCAGGATGCTTTTGGCGTCGCCAAGATTGTTGGAAATCTTAATGATTTCGAGCGCATTGCCGAATTTGAATGTGGCGGCCTTGTCGGCGAGGTCGAACACCACAACCTGCCCGCCGCCCTTCATCTGCCGTTTGGCAAGTTCATATTGCGGGTGATCCTTGCGGAAGGGATAGAGCACCCGCTTGACGGCTTTCTGCTCGGCCAGAAAATCAGCTACCTGCACCGCATTGGCGACCTGTTGATGCACACGCAGGCCCATGGTTTCCATCGATTTCACCATCACCCACGCATTGAACGGCGATAACGCCGGGCCGGTCTGGCGCAGATAATTGTGCACATTATCCATGATGAATTTTTCCGAGCCTAGGATGCAGCCCGCAAGGCAGCGGCCCTGTCCATCCACATGCTTTGTCGCCGAATAGACAACGCAATCGGCGCCATATTCGAACGGGCTTTGCAGCAGCGCGGTCGCAAACACATTGTCGACGACAAGCGTCGCCCCGCCCGCATGTGCGATATCCGCGATGGCCTTGATGTCGAGAATATCGAGCTGCGGATTGGTCGGCGTTTCGATGAAGGTTGTCTTTGTGTTGGGCCGCATCGCATTGCGCCATTGGTCGAGATCACCGCCATCGACCAGTGTACATTCCACGCCAAAGCGTGGCGCAAGTTCTTCCACGATAAACCTGCAGGAGCCGAACAGCGCCTTGGCGGCGACGATGTGATCGCCTGCCTTCACCTGCCCCATGACAGAAGCCGTTACAGCCGCCATGCCGCTGGCTGTCGCGCGCGCAGCTTCCGCACCCTCAAGCAGGGCCATGCGCTTTTCGAACATGGAGACAGTGGGGTTGGAAAAGCGCGCGTATTGATAGCCGGGCTCCTCGCCGGTGAAGCGCTTTTCAGCCGTTTCCATGGAATCGTAGGCAAAACCTTGGGTCAGGAAAATAGCTTCCGACATTTCGCCGAATTCCGAGCGTAACGTGCCACCATGCACAAGGCGCGTCGCCTGGCGCAGGCTTTCAGGCGCGCGCTTGCCAGTGGGAGATTTCGCCATATTTCAGCTCCTCTATCGCGCGGCGCGAGACGCCACACATCCGGTCAACAAAAAGCCCGGCTGGGGTTCCACCCCGCCAGGCCAAAATCCGCCGCTTAGCCAGCTAAGCCACGGCCTTTTAGCCCCTTGTTTAACGTGGCGGCAAGCCAGCCGGCTCAAATGACCACGACCACCATGTAACGCGCCAGGCGCCAGCGGGTCAATTGCTGGCCTGTTGCGCCGGTAAGCTGTGAACAAATGTGTGAAGGAACCAGCGCGCAGGGCGATCTGGCTCTATAGTGAAATCCGCAACAGCAGCCTTTTGCTGCCCATCCTTTGCTGCCCATCTCCCGGACAATGCCATGAGCGCTCTCTCAAAATCCGATAATCTGCCCCCGGCCGCCGCTGCGCCCGATTTCCCACCTGATAGCGACTTTGGGCATCGCTTCGGCCTGCTGGCGCGTCAGAAGATCAAGCTGATGATCCATCGCGAGATCATACGCTCAAGCGAACCCATCACGGACGCACAGATTCAACCTGCGAGCCTCGATCTGCGTGTCGGTGCAAAAGCCTGGCGCGTGCGTGCGAGCTTCCTGCCGGGCAAGGCGCGCACGGTCTCCGAGCAATTGTCCGAGCTGAAATATGACGAGATATCGCTGGAAGATGGTGCGGTGCTGGAACGGGGCTGCGTCTATGTAGTGCCGCTGCTCGAAACCTTGAACCTGCCGGACAGTTTTACGGCTGTTGCAAATCCAAAGAGCTCCACCGGACGGCTGGATATTTTCACCCGCCTTATCACCGATCATTGCGAAGCCTTCGATCAGGTGGAGGCGGGCTACAAAGGGCCTTTGTTTGCCGAGATATCGCCGCGCTCATTCAGTGTGCGATTGCGCCAGGGATCGCGCCTGAACCAGATCCGCTTTCGCCGCCGTCATTCCGCGCAATTGCGGCTGACCGATTTCACACTGTCAGACAAGATGTTGCGCGAGTGGCATGATACGCGCTGCAAGCTTGTGGAAGGCGATCCGCACATTCGCAACGGCCTCAATCTGCGTGTTGCGCTGAGCCGGGAAATGCTCGGGCCGCAGGTCGGCTATCGCGCCCAGAAGCATACCGATGTGATTGATGTCGACCGCGTCGGCGCTTACGAAATCCGCGATTTCTGGGAACCTATTCATGCGCGCGATGATCGCAGGCTGATCCTCGATCCCGATGAATTCTATATTCTGGCTTCGCATGAAAAGCTCCAGATTCCGCCGGAACTGGCTGCCGAAATGGTGCCCATTGATCCCTCAATGGGCGAATTCCGTGTGCATTATGCGGGCTTCTTTGATCCGGGCTTCGGCCATACGCCGGGCGGCCAACCGGGCAGCCGTGGTGTGCTGGAGGTGCGCAGCCATGAAGTGCCATTCGTGCTGGAAGACGGACAGATCATCGGCAGGCTTGTCTTTGAGGAAATGGCTGACCAGCCGGAAATGCTTTACGGAACAACAACTGTTTCAAATTATCAGGGCCAGAGTCTGAAGTTGTCGAAGCACTTCAAGATGTGATCTTGAAAAGTCAGCTTTTGGACCAGCATAGCGTTTTGATTAAACGACAACGTTGGTCTGCCTTTTGGGAGTGCGCGTCTGTAGCTAAAAACCGGCTCTCGCGTTTCCTGCACACGATCTAGCCGGTATTCATTTCAGAGCTGGAAATTCAGCTTGCCATACGTGTCTGCTGAACCAGTTGTGCGCGGCGTTCGCGATCACGTTCGCGGCGGCGATCCTGTACAGGCTGATAGGCCATGCGCGCGTGATAGGGGCAATAGGTGACGCCCACATCGGACTTGCCGCCGCAATAGCGGAACTCCTGTGTGGAGGGGTCGCCGAGAGGCCAGCGGCAACTGGTTTCTTTCAGTTCCATGATGGTGACGGGTTCGCACATGGGAACCACAACATCATCCACCAGCTTGGGGGCAGGCGCAGGACGGTAATTGAATGCAAGCGCGTTGTTGCCGTTCACACCCCCCGCAGCAGGTCTGCGCGGCACATTGGGACGTGGCGCACGTGGCTGCTGAACCCGTGGGCGGGACGACACGCTGGATGCGGTCTTGACGCGTCCAGAAAGACCAAGTCTGTGAACTTTGCCGATCACGGCATTGCGCGTAATGCCGTTGCCAAGTTCGCCAGCGATCTGGCTGGCGCTATGGCCATCCATCCACATTTTGCGCAATTGTTCGACGCGTTCGTCATTCCACGACATCCAGTTCTCCTCTGGGTCCGTTACAAGAATCCTTCATGCGCCGCCGCCTGCCTGGAAAGGCGCCAGTGATACGCAAGGAAACTCGCTGCTGAGGTCCGCCGCACGAAATGTCGTAGCCGACAGATGAATACCTACACTACCAGTTGAATCTGACGCAAGAGTCAGGCGGCTTCTGCGGGTGTTTTCAACAGGCGATTGCTGTGGAGAAAGGCCTCAATTGCGGCATAAATGCGCCGGCGCAAATAAGCAGCGGAAAACGCTTGGTTAAAAAAAGATGAATCAAACCGGGCTATTGCGCGATCTGAATATTTTGTTCGCGGATCAGTTTGGACCATTTCGCAAAGTCCGCCGCGACCAATTGACTCACTTGTGACGAGCTCATGCCTTCAACTTCCATGCCCAACTCGCCAAGGCGTTTGCGCAGTCCTTGTGTCCGGGTAGCCGCGATGACATCGGCCTCGAGCTTCTGCAATATGTCTTGCGGCACCTTGGCCGGTGCAAAAACACCAATCCATGAAGACGTTTCGTAACCTTTCAAACCGCTCTCATCGACTGTCGGCCATTCCGGATACATCGACAGCCGCTTCATCGTCGTGGCGGCCAGAGTGCGAACCTGAGGCGATTGAATTGCGGGCGCAGCTGAAGCAACATCAGCAATGACAAGCTGAATGTTGCCCGCCATCAATTCATTCACGGCAAGCGCCGCGCCGCGGAAGGGCACGTTGACAATCTGCACGCCTGCCATCGATTTGAAGAGCTCAAAGGATAATAGGGATGCCGGGCCACCCGAACCGTGGTTCAATTTTCCTGGCGAGGCTTTTGCGTAGGCGATGAGTTCTGCGATATTTTTGACCGACAAACTTGTGGGCACGTAAACCGCAAGCGGCAAGCTTGCCACAACACTCACCGGCGCAAAGTCGCGCGCCGCGTCGTAGCTGAGGTTATTCGCATAGGCAGGCGCCATGGCGACAACGCCGTCATGGGCAACCAAAAGCGTATAGCCGTCAGGAGTTGCACGCGCGACGGCAGTTGCGCCTATCGCCATAGCGGCGCCGGGGCGATTTTCGACAATCGCTTGTTTGCCCCAAATAATGGAAAGTTCGTGAGCAACGCTCCGCCCGACAAGGTCAATGGCCCCGCCCGCGGCGGTCGGGACTATGAGTTTGACCGGTCGATCGGGAAATGTCTGCGCCAGGGCCGGGCAAGCGGCAGAAAGCGCAAGCGCCATCGTCACGAAACGCAAACATGTAATCATTGCAAAATCCTCCCCTGATTATCTTGGTTGAAAACGGCGCTGTTGCGGCATCAAGCCTTTGGCCGCAGTGGAGGCCGCTTGCGGATGGGATCGGAACCATCCCAGCCGACAGAAGCCTGCTGGAAGGTTGTGAACATGGCCTCGGTCGAAGGCGACATGTTGATCACTTCCGAAAAGGCCGAGAGCACGTCCATTGTATCGTAATAGGCAACTTTGTTGCCGCCCGAAACTTCCGCTTCATAGACGAGTTCGAAGCCCGCCTTGGCGTAGTGAGCGCAGCGCGCAGCATAGTCTGGCGCACCGACGCCGAAATGATGCAGGCCATAGCCGCGCTTTTTCACCACATCCATATAGACCGAAGGCACGTCATTGAGTTGCTGGATCAATTCGTATTGCATGGAGCCAGAATACCCCATGGCGATGGACAGTTCGACATCGGTGGGTTGTCCGCGATAGACCTGCCAGGGAAACACGCCGCCTTCACGCCAGAACCAGGGTCCTACATTGAGGTGCTTTGTGAAGAGGTCCATGGCGGTGCGAATGTCTTCCACGATAAAGGCGGTCTG
This sequence comes from Rhizobium sp. Q54, assembly GCA_945901195.1. Lineage (GTDB taxonomy): Bacteria > Pseudomonadota > Alphaproteobacteria > Rhizobiales > Beijerinckiaceae > Terripilifer. The sequence continues at coordinate 5,043 of CAMDKB010000124.1, read as the reverse complement.
TATGATGCCATTGCCGGGCTGGCCGAAATTCATGACGGGCATCAAGTTCCTCCTGTTTTTCTGACTATGCAATGACTGGCCCCTCGACGAAAGCCCCGTAATCAGCCAAAATGCAATCATGTACAAATCAGTCACAAACGATATCCGTGTCGTCGTAGAGCCCGAATTCATGGGCGAGCGCTCCCAGCCCGAGCGCGGCCAATATTTCTGGGCCTACCGGATCGAAATCACCAATCTGAGCCGTAAAACAGCTCAGCTGACTCATCGTCACTGGCGCATCACCGATGCCAATGGCCGGTTGGAGGAAGTGCGCGGTCCAGGTGTCGTGGGCGAACAGCCCACCCTCGCGCCTGGAGAGAGCTTCAATTACACGTCCGGCTGCCCGTTGACGACGCCTTCGGGGATTATGGCTGGCAGCTACAGGTTTGTGGACGAAGCGGGCGAGCCCTTTGAAGTTGCGGTTCCCGCTTTTTCGCTCGACAGTCCACATGCCAAGCGTGTGCTCAATTAGGCAGCGCCCACAGGCGTTTTGATCCACCTATTGCGATATCAACAGGCTGCTAAACGCATGGCGCAGGCCGCAGACAACAGGTTGAGCGAAACGATCGAACTGCTCGCGCAGCTCGTGGCCTTCGATACAGAAAGCTCAAAATCGAACTGGCCGATCATCCGCTTCATTGAAAATTATCTGCGTGAACGCGGTGTGCCTTATGTCATCGTTCCCAACGCAGACGGGGACAAGGCCGCGATATTTGCCACCGTCGGGCCTATGATCGATGGCGGGATAATCCTTTCCGGACACACCGATATCGTGCCCGTGGAAGGGCAGACCTGGTCATCCGATCCCTTTGTCCTGCGCCGCGAAGCCGCTCGCCTCTATGGGCGCGGCTCGACAGATATGAAGGGATTTGATGCTGTCGCCCTCTCGATGATCGACGAATTCAGGGCCGCGCCGCTGCAAAAACCCATCCATATACTTCTCAGCTATGATGAGGAGACAACGTGCCTGGGCCCCGTCGATACGATCAAGCGCTTTGGAAAAGACCTGCCCATGCCACGCGCGGCAATTGTCGGCGAACCCACGCAGATGCATGTCGCCGATGCGCACAAGGCAGTGGCGACTTACCGGACCACAGTGCATGGCCACGAAGCGCATTCGTCAAAGCCTCATCTGGGCGCGAATGCTATCGAGGGTGCTGCCGCGCTGGTCAATGAACTCTATGCCTTCGCGCGGGAACTTGCTGCAGCGCCCGATTCTGCCGGACGCTTCGACCCGCCGTTCTCCACAATCAGCGTCGGCGTCATTCAGGGCGGCACTGCGCGCAATATTCTGGCCAAGGAGTGCAGTTTTCAGTGGGAGTTCCGGCCATTGCCGGGCGTGGCCATCGATTGGGCGCGCAAGCGGCTTGATTCATTCGCTGCCTCCACCGTGCTGCCCCGGTTGCAGCGGCATGCACCGCACGCACGGATCGAAACCCTGACCGAAATCGAAGTGCCGGGCCTCGCCCCTGAGCCGGGGTCAGATGCCGAAACCCTGGCGCTTAAACTCACTCGTTCAAACCGCACGATTGCCGTTTCCTATGCAACAGAAGGCGGACGATTTCAGGCGGGCAAGGTTGCAACAATCGTCTGTGGTCCGGGCTCCATAGACCAGGCGCATCAACCTGACGAGTTTATCGAGATTGCAGAGCTGGAAGCCTGCATCGCCTTCATGCGGCGGCTCGGTGACGAATTGCGCTGAAAACTTCACTCAAATTGTCCGAGAGAGCGGAACGGTATCCGGCTTATCACGGCGAACAAATCCACCGCGATTTTCCTGCTGCACACGCGTGCTTGGGGGCCGCGCAGGAGTTGGCATAGGCGGCCACTTTGCCAAAAAGGGCAAAAAATTGCCCGGTGCAGGCTATTGCCCGGTGCAGACTTGGGCGAATTACTATATACAGTTTCTGTAGAGCTGTCGTTGCGAAGGGCAGGCATGTCGCATCAGGTTGAAATCGAGGAAGATCAGGACGGCGCGCGCGCCTCGCGGCTGGCGCTTGGGATGATCTTTGGCGGTCTCGCCATGATGTTTCTGGCGGGTGGATTCATGTGGTGGCGCTTTGGACCATCCATGTTCATGAATTTGCTGACCGCTGCAGCCAATTGCTTTTGATCGAGCGCCGAAGTCTTTAAACGCGGCAAGCTGACGCGCCATTGCCCCATCAACTCGTGGTAATAGTTCCGGCCTGAACAGCCACCCCGTGAGCGCCATGTCCCCAGCCCAGCGCCGAATGATCGTTCCCGTCGTCAGCCTGTCTCTGGGCGTGCTGCTGCTCGCCGTCACGGCCTGGATCACGCTGCGCGATTCCGGCGGGTCGCGGCAAGGCCTTTCAGTAATTGGCGGACCGTTCGAACTGACTTCGCAGGAAGGAACGCCGATCACTGATCGCGATATGCGGGGCAAGCCGTTTCTTGTTTTCTTCGGTTTCACCAATTGCCCGGATGTGTGTCCCACAGCGCTGCGTGAAATCTCCGACATTTTCTCTGCGCTGGGCGAGGACAAGAAAGTCTCCGCGCTCTTCATCACAGTTGATCCCGAGCGCGACACGGCTGCTTCGCTGAAGGATTATGTCTCCAATTTCGACAAGCGTATCACCGGGGTGACAGGGCCACGTCAGGCCATCGACGCCGTCTTGAAATCCTATCGCGTCTACGCCAGAAAGATCCCCGGTGAAGCGGGCAGCTACAGCATGGACCATTCGACCATCATCTACCTGATGGATAAGCAGGGCCGCTTCGTGAATGCGTTCAATATCAATCGCACACCCAAAGAAGCGGCTGCCGAGTTGCAGCGTTATCTCTGATACAGCCCATCATTGCGGCCATAGAATAGGGTGTGGCTGGCGATTTATGCCAAACTGGAACGCGTGTCGATCAGCAACCAGACAGCGACTCCCAGCAATACAACGGCGAGCGCGCGCCTGATGAAGATTTCCCTTTTGCCGCCCGCAGGCAAAAGGGAACTAAAAGCTGAGGCGATTACGGCGATTGCAACATGGACCAGCGTTGCAATTGCAACATAGATGGCGACCAGGGACAGGTTGCTCGAAACTGTGCTTTCCGCGCTAGCATCCAGAAATCTTGGTAACACGACAAGATAGAACATTCCCGCCTTGGGATTAATAATGTTGATGAAAAATCCCTGCCGCGCGAGCGCGATCTCTCCCGGCGGCAGGGATAAATTGCCCGCCACTGTCGCATCAGCAGGCGCTGCGCTGCGCCATGCATCCACCGCGAGCCAGATCAAGTACACGAACCCCAGCCATCGCAGGACTTCCAATATCGCGGGCACAGCAGCGACAATCGCGGCCAGACCTATAGCCGCAGCGATGCCATAAAATGCCAGCCCTGCGCCGATTCCCGCTACAGCAAAAAGCCCTGCGCGGCGGCCTTGCGCGGCCGAAAGGGCCGCAAGCCACGCCATATTCGGCCCCGGCATAAGCTCGATGGCCAAGGCCGCGATTGTAAATTCGATCAATTTCATGGTGCATGGAAGCTCATTTGGGAAACGGACGCTGCGACCCAGATCAAACTTGGCAGATCAAACTTGTTGTCCCGGCAAACCGGGATCATCACGATAAGCGATGAAGCCTGGCTCATCGCTAGGGCAAGCGCGAAAACGCCCTTGGAATAAGTCACTTGCAGATTGAAAGTTCAGTAAAAACCGACGGGAAAATATTTGAGATAAAGGTCCGAATAGACACCGCGCTCGGCAAGGCGAACCAGGGCGTAATTCAGGACCTGCCGCAATTGCAGGTTCTTTTTGCTCACAGCAATACCCGCCCCTTCGCCGAAAAAAGCGCTTTCTGTGAAGGGCCCGTCGCGAAACTCGCAACAGCCTCCCGAATTTGCGCCATTCAGCCAGATCGCCAGTGAGATGCCATCAGCAAATACAATGTTGACTTCGTTGCTCTTCAAGGCAGCCAAAAGCGCCGCGATATTGGGGTAGGCTTTCGGCTTCACGCTCGCAAAGTGTTTTGTTAGATAGGCTTCATGCGCGGAGCTCGCGACCACGCCCACCGTTCGGCCCGCCAAAGTTGAGGGGCGCATCTGCGCGGGCGCCGAATTGCGCGTGGCGGCAAAACGTGCAGGTGTCCGATAATAAGGGGTGGTGAAATCGACCGTCTTGCGCGCCTGCGGCGAAATTGAAATGGAGGCCAGAGCGGCGTCGGCTTCGCCCTTTTCAATGGCAGCGGCGATCGTGTCGAATCTGCGCGCCTGAATGGTACAGGGTATCGCCAGTTCGTCGCAAATGGCCCGCGCCAGATCCACATTGAAACCCGTCAGGGCGCCATCTGGAGTTTGAAAGCCAAAGGGCGGATAATTGTCGTCCGTGATAAAGCGGATGATCCGCAGGAAATTTGTATCAGGCTTTTCTATGCGCCGCTGAAGATCCCAGAAAGCAGGGACGCCATCTGCGCGCGACCAATCCTGTTGTGCCGATGCGGGTGCGGGAAATAGCATCACGGCGGCAAGGCCCATCGCTGCGGCTGACCGGGCTAATGCCGACAACATCGACTGAATTTTACCTGTAGCCAGGCCGAAAATTCCTGTGCTAGGTTTGAGCTGTTTAGTCATTTCCAGTCAAAGTGCCATTGCGTCGGAGTTATTACGTGTCTTTAGTCGATTACCCCTTTGATAACAAACTCGCCGGCAGAGCGCGCGGCGCAAACCCATATCCGAACCCGCAGACCGAGCGGCGCGAAATCTCAAGAACGCCCCCGCGCGTCCATCCTGCCCTGTCGTTTCTGACGTCCTTTGGGGTGCCGACAAACGTCTTGATCCGCGCCTCCGCTGCAGCGGCCCACGCAGATGTTCGGCCAGAAAGGGCGCTGATCACAACCGGGTTGATGCGGGAAGATGTGTATTACCGCTCCCTCGCGCGCCATCTCGGCCTGCGCTTCGTTGAGGACTCCGTTGCATTGGGGGACGCGACCCGCTTTCCCCATGCGATCACTGCTGGCGTTGCTCCGCTCGCCGATGCTCTCACCGGCGAAGCCTGGT
>CAMDKB010000123.1 GCA_945901195.1 Rhizobium sp. Q54 | reverse complement strand
AAGGAGTACGTCGCCTCAACGAACGGGCATCTGACACTACATTTTCTTCCTGGCTATGCTCCGGAATTGAATCCCGATGAATTGGTTTGGAGCCACGTCAAGCGCACCGGCGTTGCACGAAGCCCGCTTCGTAAAGGCGAAAAGCTGAGCGATGAAGTCGAAGCGCAACTGGCCAAAATTCAGAAAATGCCGCAACTCATTCGGTCATTCTTCCAAGCGCCATCTGTCGCCTATATTACCGACTGCTGAGTAATTTGGCCCATCAATGTGGCTGTGAGTGTATCAAAGAAAAACTTTATTTCGTGCAATGATACAACTCAGCTTTTTCAAAAGTCGCAGGCGGTAGCGTTTGCACGGCCCACTCAGTTTCCCACCATCCCAGCCAGTCTATAGTGACGCTATACCAGCGCAATCGCCGACACGAGCCTGCCGTAGTCGGCTTCCTTGCGGTGGACGCTGCGGCGGTATGAATAGAATTTCTCATCATCCGCGTAGGTGTCGAGGGCAAGATTGGTAAAGCTGCCCACGCGCGCTGATTCAATCCGCATGGCTATAAAGGCAGGCAGGTCGAACATCGAATGCCCATCTCGTGCCGAGGCTGTGAAGAAGCGGGCATTGTTTTCGTCTGCTTCTAGAAAACGCGCGACGAATTCACTGCCCACTTCATAAGAGGCCGGGCCGATCGTGGGACCAAGCGCGCAATCAATCGCGCTACGGGTTGCGCCGAGGCTCTCCATGGCGGCGATTGTGGCTTCGAGGATGCCTGTCAACGCGCCTTTCCAGCCGGCGTGGCATGCGCCAATCACGCGCGCCCTGCTGTCAGCAAACAGGATCATCCCGCAATCGGCGCCCGTCACGCCAAGCGCCAGGCCGGGCGTTGATGTCACCAGTCCATCGCAGCGCGGACGTGTCCCCTCGGCCCAGGGCTGCTGGACGTGCAAGGCGTCTGCAGAATGGATCTGATAGGGGACAAGGAGATTTTCGCGATCAACACCGAGGGCGGCTGCCATACGGGCACGGTTTTCGTTGACTGCGCCGGGCTCATCCTTCGAGCCCACGCCACCGTTGAGACTGGCGTAGATGTCCATACTTGCGCCGCCCTGCCGGGTAAAAAACGCATGAGCGATTCCATCCCGCTGCAATGTGGATGCGGTCAAGACAGGCAAGGAAGTGGTCTGGTTATTCACTGCCGCTCCCCCTGCACGCTTTCGAAGCCAGGGGGATAAAGACCGGGACTTGTCACGGCCAGCACCTTGAAAAGCGCCCCCATGCTGGGCGTCATCTTGCCATCAATGCCCATTTCTCGCCCCTTGCTCACAAGGCGAAGCAGCGAACGGTCGATATCAATGGACTGGCGTGGATCCGCGCGCTTTTTCAAGCCGGCCGCCCGTTCGAAGATACCCAGCGACGTCAGGAAATCGCCCTGCGCGACCGGGCCATGCGTTTCAGCGGCTGCAGCTTTTGCAGCCCGGGACAGCGAGGCAAAATCCACATGCGCCGTGATGTCGGCACTCCCGGGATCCTCAAGCGGATCAGCTTTCATGTGGTGTTGCATCGCCTGCAACGTCTCTCCGAAGGATGTCTCGGTGTGGCCGTAGTCGATGATCAGTGCTGCGCCGATGTCTTCAGACAGTCGCGTCGCGATTTCGGACAACGCTCTGTGGCCCGCCGCACCAATCTCGAGCACAGCGCCAATCTCCGCTTCAGCGCGGATGAAGGGCTCTGGCTCCGGCGCAAGTCCAAAACGGAATTTGCCCGGCGGTCCGTTTTCGTCAAGGCCCACAAGCCGCTCGAACCATCCCCTGTCTGTGCGCACGAAATGGCGGACCGGCAGAGCGTCGAAGAATTCATTGGCGATGATGATCGAAGGTCCACGCGGCACATCTTCAAACCTGTCGTGCCACACTACAGGAGAGCCGCATCCCTCCAGTGTGCCCTGCTGGCGAGCGCGCAGGACGGGACTGGTTTCAACAAGGTGCACGCGGATCGCGCGGGCGAAAGGTTCAACAATGTGCAGCGCACGCAACGCGTCGCGCATCAGCGTTCCACGTCCCGGCCCCAATTCGACCAGATTGATTTCGGGCGGTTCCCCCATGCTGGTCCAAACTTCAGCCGACCACAGGCCGATGAGTTCGCCGAACATCTGACTGATCTCCGGCGCGGTGGTGAAATCGCCGTCAAGACCAAATGGATCGCGCGTGATGTAATAACCATAGCGGGGATGGCCGAGCGCCAGCGACATGAACCGGTCGAACCCGATCGGTCCTTCGCTTTCGATTATCGCCCTGATTTCGTCGCCAAGATTTTGGCTGCCGGCTCCCGCGTTCATGACCCAGCTTTGCGCGGGAAAACGCCATTAGCAACTGCCAGAAGTAATATTCCCACAGCGATGAGCGGTAGCGATAGCAACATGCCCATTGTCGCACCGCCAAACAGGAAGCCAAGCTGGGGATCGGGCTCACGAAAAAATTCGCAGAAAATGCGGGCCAGTCCGTAGCCGACGGCAAAAAGGCCGCTCACCATACCCGGCCTTTTCAACTGGCCCGAGCGAACCGCAATTGCCAGCACCACGAACAGCAGCAATCCCTCCGTTGCAGCTTCGTACAATTGGCTGGGATGTCGGGCCATCGGGCCAGCGTCGGGAAAAATCATCGCCCAGGCGACATCGCTCGGCCGACCCCACAATTCCGGCTTAATGAAATTCGCGATTCGTCCAAGGCCGATCCCGATGGGAACCACGGCGCAGCAGATGTCGGAAACTGTCAGAGCCGAGAGGGCGTAACGCTTGGCAAACAGCCAGACGGCAAGTGCTGCACCGGCGAGCCCGCCATGAAAAGCCATGCCGCCTTCCCACACTGCGAAAACCTTCACCGGATTGGAAAAGAAAAATTCCACGTTGTAGAAAAGAACATAGCCGAGGCGCCCGCCAAGAATGACGCCAAAGGCGACATAAACAAGCAGATCATCCAGCGAGGTTACATCGGGCCGAGGCGTTTGACCCCAGAGAACCGGACGTTGCACAATTGATCGCGCATACCACCAGCCCAGCAAGAGCCCGAAAATATAGGCGAGCGCGTACCAGCGGATCGGCAGCGGTCCTATATTGATCAACACGGGATCAATCTGCGGGTACGCGATGGCGAGCACTGGCATGGTGGTCAGGAACATCAGGCGATTCGGGTCCGGATGACGAATGAATGTGTTGATGCGCCCTGGGAACGGGCCGGTCAAGGCAGGCCCGTGTTTGCCAGTTCAGACAAACTTGCTATCTCTTCGCAGTGACATCCTCAGCCGTTTATCTCTCGCTCTTCGTCATGAGCTTTCTGGCGGCAACCATCCTGCCGCTGTCCTCCGAGGCTGTTCTGGCTGGTCTTCTGGCTGCCGGCAATGAGCCTTGGGCAATTCTCATCACTGTCGCGAGCATTGGCAATATATTGGGCTCGGTGACAAACTGGTTCATCGGCCGTGGCCTCTCGCTGGTCAGAACCCACCCGCGTTTCCCTGTGGATGGCAAGAGCCTTGCGCGTGCGGAAAGCTGGTACAGGCGTTGGGGATGCTGGTCGCTGCTGCTGAGCTGGGTGCCTGTAGTCGGCGATCCCCTCACCATCGCCGCAGGCTTTCTGCGCGAACCCTTATGGGTCTTCGTCCTGCTTGTCTCGATCGCAAAAATCGGCCGTTATCTTGCCATCGCAGCGCTGACAGCAAACTTTGTCTGAATGCGTCAGAGCTCCGGTTTGAAACCGGAAGCCTTCACCATTGGGCCCCAAAGGTCCTTGTCGCGCTTTTGAATTGCGGTGAGCTCTTCCGGGCTGGTGCCCGTGGCGATCAAGCCCATCTTGAACAGCCGTTCGCGCATCGATGGCTCTTGCACGGTGTCGACAACGATCTTGTTGAGCCTTGCGATGACATCCTTCGGCGTTTTGGCCGGCGCGTAAAGCGCATGCCAGCCGAAGGCAACAATATCCACGCCTTGCTCGCGCATGGTCGGCACGCCCTGCACGAACGGCGAAGGTCTTTCTGTGAAGGTTCCAAGTATCCGCAGCTTTCCCGCATCATGGAAAGGCGACATTTCCGTCGTGTTCAGTAGCGCCATTGTCACATGTCCGGCGGCCGTATCGTTCAGGGCGGGTGGTGAGCCACGATAGGGGACGTGACGGTTTTCCACGCCCCAGAGGCGACCAAGTTCGAGGCCCAGAAAATGCGTCAACGCACCCGCGCCTGGCGTTGCGTAACTGGCGCGCGCAGGATCAGCTTTCAGCCAGCCGACGAATTCGGCGATGGTCTTGACTGGCACCTGGGGTCCCACGGCGATGGCATAGTCGAAGGCGACGGCCTGCGAGACGGGCGCGAAATCGTTGAACGGATCGAAGGTCAGCCGGTCACCAAAAAAATGTTCGTGCAGGGTCATCGGAGAAGATGGGCTGAACAGTAGAACCGTGCCGTCCGCCCGCGCATCTTTCACCTGTCGCATGCCAATATGGCCGCTGGCCCCGGTGACATTTTCAACGACAGCGCCCTTGCCGGTTTCCTTCGAGAGGCGCTCTGCAATAATGCGAGCTACGGCATCTGAATTGCCCCCCGCAGCGAACGGGAAAATGATCCTGACATTGCCTTGGCCCAATTGCGCCTGTGCGGACAGGCTCGACACCATGAGAAGAGTTGCAGTCAAAAATGCCTTGTGGCGCATGAGCCAGTCACGCATGCTATCCCCCTAGAATCCGGCGCTGCTTACGAGCAGTCCAACGCCATCCTGCAACGTACCGAACTCCTTAGCAAGTGTGGCTGCCCGATACGCAAGGGCTCGCGTATGTTATGGTTGGTTCCATGTTCGCACCGGTCCACTATACGATTTTTCAAACGCCCATAGGCGATTGCGCCATGGCGTGGGGCTCAAACGGCATCGTTGGATTTCGCCTGCCGATGGATGACGAAGTTCAACTGCGTGAGTCCGTACTTGCGCAACAGCCGCATGCATGTCTGTGGGCGCAAAGCGATCCACTCGAACTTGAAATTCTTGCCGCTACAATCCGCATCACGAAATTATTGTCGGGAGTGCGCGATGACCTCAGGTCTATTGCGATTGATATAATTGCCGTTCCCCCGTTTCATCGCCGCGTTTATGCAGTTACTCGCAATATTCTGCCCGGTCAGACCCGCACTTACGGAGAGATCGCAGCGGAGCTTGGTGAACCCGGCGCGGCGCGTGCAGTTGGCGCAGCGCTCGGCGCAAATCCCATACCCGTGATTGTCCCATGTCACCGTGTTCTTGCAGCCGGTGGGCGCAGCGGCGGCTTTACAGCGCCCGGCGGTGTGAAGACCAAGTTTCGTCTGCTCACAATCGAAAAGGCGCGTATTGGCAATTCGCCCACTTTGTTTGATGATGATGAAACCTTCGTTCTGGACGCGCGCAAAAGGCCAGCCGATTGACCTGCGTTCAAGCAACACAAGCCTGGGAGGGTAACATGTATTCGAGATTGGCCGCACTTTTTGCTGTTTCCGTTGCGCCATTTGCAACCGCCGCGGCGCAGGATTTTCCCATTCGGGCCGTTACGCTTGTTGTGCCCTATGCCGCTGGCGGGCCGGTGGATACGGTGGCGCGCATCTTCTCGGCGCAGCTGGGCGAAGTGCTGGGACAACAAGTGGTTGTTGAAAACGTCGGTGGGGCAGGCGGAATGGTTGGCTCCCTGCGCGTCGCCCAATCGCCGCCGGATGGCTATCGCATTCTCCATGCAGGCTCTGCTGTTCTGGCGCAAAATCAGCTCATCTATAAAAAGCCGTTGGTCGATGGACAAAAAGATTTCGAGATGATTTCGATCTTTTCCGATCAGGCGCGGGTGCTTGTCGTACGCAAGGATTTTCCCGCCAACACGCTGGCCGAATTCAACGCCTACGCCAAGGCCAATGCAGCCAAGATGCAATACGGCTCAGCCGGTGTTGGCTCGGGCTCTCACATCTGCCCGCTGCTTATGGATTCCATGAACGGTACAAAAATAACTCACGTTCCCTATCGTGGTTCAGGCCCCGCGATGCAGGATCTTGTGGCCGGCCGTCTTGATTTTATCGCCGAGCAGATTGCAACCATCGTATCTCTCGTTGAGGCTGGTTCTATCCGCGCCCTCGCTATCCTGGGCGAAGATCGCGTGCCCGCTCTGCCAAATGTGCCGACCTCAAAAGAGGCCGGTCTGCCCGATCTCGATTGCGGCTCGTGGGGGGCGCTGGTTGCGCCCAAAGGTACGCCAGCACCAGTCATCCGCAAGCTTGCGGAGGCGACAAGCAAGGCGCTGGAGTCCGCGCCTCTGAAAGAGCGGTTCGCGCAGATTGGCGTTGGAATTCCTTCGCCAGAGCGGCGCACTGTGGAGTTTCTGCGTGCCTATTTGCCAAAAGATATCAACCGCTGGGCCAAGGTTGTAAGTGCGGCGGGCATTTCGTTGGAATAATAGCTATTACCGGCTTGCGGAGGTTGTGATTTCCGCAAGTTGGTAAAAGTGCGATAGCGCATCTGCGCTGATGCGCGGGAAACTCCATGCGGGAATCATTTGGATTGCCGAGTCAATCGTTGTGCGGCTTGATAAAGGAAAATTTCAAATGACCGGGCGGCCACAACCCTTGCCACGCAGCAGTTTTCTGGCTTTCGTGCCCGTCACCACGCGCTGGCACGACAATGACGTTTATGGCCATGTCAACAATGTCATCTACTATGCATTTTTCGATACGGCGGTGAATCTTCTGCTGATGGATGCGGGCGTTTTGGACCCGGCGGCCAGCCCGGTAGTGGGGCTCGTCGTTGAAACGCGCTGCACATATTTTGCCAGCATTGCGTTTCCGGAGATCATTGAAGTTGGCGTGCGGGTTGCCAGTCTTGGCACTTCCTCGGTGCGCTACACCCTTGGCATTTTCAAAAAGGGTGAGGCTCTTGCCTCGGCACAGGGCGAGTTCACCCATGTTTATGTTGATCGCAAGTCGCAAAAATCAACACCGATTCCCGATGCCGTGCGGGCCGTGCTCGACGAACTGACAGATGAGTGCTGAGATGGGAAATGTAACTGCAGTTAGCCTTAGCTCTCGCCATTCCTTCAGCAAGGCCAATGTGCCTTCGATCTTACTGGTCGCGGTCCTTGGCATCGAAGGCGATGTCCATATGGGCGTGACCGTCAAACACAGGTCACGGGTCGCCAAGGATCCGAATGTCCCGAACCTGCGGCAAGTGCATCTGATCCACGAGGAGTTATTTGCCGAAATGGATGCTAAAGGTTTCACGATAGCGCCAGGCGAGATGGGGGAGAACATCACAATCACGGGCGTTGATCTGCTGTCGCTGCCGCAGGGTGCACGCTTGCATATCGGGGCTGGCGCCATTGTCGAGGTAACCGGCTTGCGCAATCCCTGCGGCCAAATCGACAATTTTCAGTCAGGCCTGATGAAAGCCATGTTGGGCCGCGATGAAGATGGGAGCATCGTGCGCAAATCCGGGGTCATGTCTATCGTCATCGCCGGTGGCGATGTGAGACCCGGCGATGCAATCCGGGTGGAAATGCCTGCGGGGGAATTGCGAAGGCTTGAGGTGGTGTAGTTTGCGCATCAAGGCATTTTACATCTGATGCTGGCGCAAAATAAGCAAAGCGCCGGAGCGATGGCTTTGGCACGCCCGAACGCAACCTGGATTAATAGAACAGGTGTCAGCGCCCGGCCTGCCGGGCGGAATGCGCAGTTGAAGCAAACTCAGCGATTCGCTGGCTGACGTCGTCCGGCCTGGCCCAGTGTGGCGAATGGCCGATGCCCTCCAGAATTTGCAATTGACTGCCCGGTATGTCGCGCGCGCTACCATAGCTGTGGATGTGCGTCAGCACGATGGCATCCCGGTCACCCGAGATGATCGACACCGGGATGGCGATAGTCTTGTAGCGAAGCTGCTCTTTTTCAACAAAATCATAAGAACCAACGACATCTCTGGCGTTGGCGCGAAACGTTTCGGGCCGCAGAACAAGGTCTACGCCAGAGAGTTTGCGATAGTTTTCAGGTGGAATCTGGGGTGAAAATACAAGCGTCAGCGACCGATCAAAAATGGCGAGAGCCGTGGGCATCATGAATGTATTCGTGAAGGCGGCGCCAATGTACGGGGCTGCGGTCAAATAATAATAACTGGCGACGCCGCCGGGCCAGGGATGGGTTACCGGCGATATCAGCACCACGCCTTCAACGATGTCAGAATGATCAAGGGCCAGTTGCAGCGTCATCGCTCCCGCAAGCGAATGCCCTGCAACGACGGCCCGCTTCACGCCGATCTTTTCAAGCGCCTGCCGGATTTGCAGAGCCTGCCGCGCGGGTGTTGAGTCTACTTCATCGCGCGTGCTCCAGCCGTGCCCGGGACGGTCCACGCTGATGACGCGGAAGCCTTGCGCGGCCAAACGTTCACCCAGTGGCAAGCGCATATCGGCTTCATTGCCACTCGCGCCATGAATGAGGACGATATCACCCGAAGGTCCTGACTTTGGCAGCGTCTGTGTGAAGTGGATCCGCGCCCCCTCGACATCCACAAACGCGCCTGTTGGTGGAAAGGCGGTGGAAATCCTGCGGGCCTGCCAATATGTGAAAAGGCACGACGTTATCAAAAGTCCGAGGACTAATGCGGCAGATGCTAGTGCAAATTTCATGGTCATGCAGAATACATTACGCGTCACGCTGCAATCTGGATCCGCGTATGCGCAGAATTAAGTGTGCGTCAAATACCGCGGCCGTCGACGTCGAGCGTCAATTCTTCAATCTGCTTCTTCACCCGCTCCTGCTGCGGATTGATTTCCAGTGACTTGCGAAACGCTTGCAACGCACGCGCTTTCTTCTCGTTGCGCTTGAGTATGAAGCCAAGCCCGGTCAATGCGCTGAAATGGCGTGGCTCAAGCGCCAGCGCGCGAGCGATGTCTTCAATCGCGCCAGCATCATCATCCTCATAAAAACGCGTTGTCGCGCGCTGGCTCCAGCCTTCCGACCAGTCCGGTTCGAGCGCTACAACCTTGTCATATAACTCAAGTGCGAGTTTGAAATTTTTCTTGCCAGCTGCCTCGCGTGCGCGTGTCATCAATAGATCGGCAGTATCGGAGCCGGAGATCTGCCACATACGCTCGAGGCCGCGTGTGATTCCGCGCGCCTCCTGCTCATCCTTGGCTTTGGCGAGACGACCGAACAAATCGTTGATGACTTCTTCGCGCGTTTTGGGTGGGGCTGCGGCTTCTTTTGTCTCGGGCTTTTGCTGCTCTCGGGCTTCAGCGTCAGCTGCATCTCGATCAGGGCGAGCCCCGGGAAAGTTATCCCCGCGCGGATAAACCTGACGGGGGCGCTGCGGTGGCAGAGGCGCACTGTCTTCGCCATTGGGGCCAAAAACGCGAGAGCCGGGCGGCATCTGGATAGGCGGCAGGCCGGGAATGTTCAACATCGGGCCACGTTCGCTCTGCACAGGCGTAAAGTCTGTCGCCAGCACAGGCATGGATGTCATTGCCGCAGCAAGAGCCAGAAGCGCAGCAAGAGCCGGTAGAATGATGTGACGAATGTTCATGCGTTGAATTTATGCCGGGCGATTGCGTCCGTCAAAGGGCAAAATACAACACTTGGTGAATTCCTCAGCAGCAAAAACCCCGGCAGAGCCGGGGCGTGCAATCTGGCGTTGAAAGCGGGGAGAAAAAGTCGTTCAGCCCTGGCGGGCCTTGAAGCGCTTCTGCACTTTGTTGATGATGTAGACGCGACCACGACGGCGCACGAGCTGGTTCGCACGATGGCGTGTGCGAAGCGATTTCAGTGAGTTACGGACTTTCATACTAGACCCCTGCGATGACGCTCGGTCCCGCGCGAACGGGCCAAAAATTGTGAGGCCGCGAAACTCGCGGCCAAGATGGCGGGTGTATGCCCCATTTCCTCAGGAGGATCAAGGCGGCAAAGGGTATAAATCCTGCTAAATTCACCCGTCCGGCTCTGGGGAAAGCAGACGGCCCTCTTGTTGACAACGACGGGCGGCTCGCCTAGACACCGGCTGCTCATACGCCCTTGCGGGCGTGCGATGCAATTAACGCACCCGTGACCGTTCCTTTATCGGGCTCTGCCTGAACATAAAAGTGAGCAGTCTGTCGGCATCCAGAAATGGACGCAAAGGAGGGCGTGTTTCTCCGCTTGAGGTAAAGCCGCTCCGCAGGGAGCTGCAGCCTCAGGTAACAGTTCGCTCATGATCGCCTGGCGATCGTGAACTGGCGGAGGACGCGGTTGAACGGGCGGACCCGGATTCCGGGGCGCTGCGCTTGGCTTGTCCTCACGCCGATACAATGAGGACACTATGACCAAGCGCGCAGAATCCAAGTATAAAATCGACCGCCGTATGGGCCAGAACATCTGGGGCCGCCCGAAGAGCCCTGTGAATCGCCGCGAATATGGCCCCGGCCAGCATGGCCAGCGCCGCAAGGGCAAGCTCTCCGACTTCGGCACCCAGCTCAAGGCCAAGCAGAAGCTGAAGGGCTATTACGGCAACATTTCGGAAAAGCAGTTCCGCAAGTATTACGCCGAAGCCATCCGGATGAAGGGTGATTCCGGGGAAAACATGATCGGCCAGCTCGAGCGCCGCCTGGATGCGGTTGTCTACCGCGCCAAATTTGTGGCGACTGTGTTTGCCGCCCGCCAGTTCGTGAACCATGGCCATGTCACGGTGAACGGCAAGAAGGTGAACATCGCCTCCTATCAGGTCAAGCCCGGCGATGTCGTGGCCGTGAAGGAAAAGTCACGCGAGCTCGCAGTGGTCCTCGAAGCTGCAGCCCTCGGCGAACGTGATGTGCCCGAATATTACGAAGTCGAGCACGGTAACAAGATGACCGCAAAATTCGTGCGCATTCCCCATCCTTCGGAAGTTCCTTATCCGGTCGTGATGGAACCCAACCTCGTGATCGAATTCTATTCGCGCTGAGGA
>CAMDKB010000122.1 GCA_945901195.1 Rhizobium sp. Q54 | reverse complement strand
AAAACCTGCAAGGCCAGAAAAACAAATACGGCGGAAACGGCGAGACATGAGAGATGGATCTTCGCAATGTGAACGGCGCCGGGCGCCATTCAAGTTTGAATAATATTTGATTTCAAAGGGTTTTCCTCATTTATCGGATTTCGTCAACCCGGAACTATATTTTCCGACAGATCAACAACATGAACACGCAAACTCATCAGAGACCGCCAGTGCATCCTTCATCCACCACGGCGGCAGATCCTTGGCGGTAACTTCGCCAACCGGTTTGAAGACCTTGTAATGGTGCCGCTGGTTTCCCGCCTGCGTCCAGAAAACAATCACAGTTTCAACAGGGGGACACCCCGGCAAGGCGCATTCCACTTCCACAACGGTCAAGGTCTCCTCGTCACTGAGACGGAAACGCTCGCGCGCCATCTCGCGCACCCGACGAATATGCTCTCGATTCGCCGCATTGCGCCGGACCGGGCCAAGCTGCCAGCCGCCACTCCCAGGCGTTTCGTTTTCCGTCACGCCGCACTCTGAAGATGCGACACCAGCCAGCGCGCGGTGCGCAGCAGTCGTCCATCATCGTGCCGCCGGCCCACAAGCTGGAGCCCGAATGGCAATCCATTGTCTTCGAAGAGGGGGATACTCAGCGCCGGGAGCCCCAGATAGGTCCACAGCCCGTTAAACACGGGATTCCCCGTCTTTTCGATCCCGCGTGGCGCAGGGCCCGGAGACGCCGGACAAAGGACAGCATCAAAACCATCATAGCGGGCTTCAAATATTTCATAGAGAACATCGCGCGCCATTTCTGCGCGGAGATAGTCGCGGGCGCTGATCGTCATGCCCTGCTTCAACCGGTCGAGCATGCCGGGGCTGAGAATACCGGGATGATCCTCGAAGAACGGACCATAATGATGCGCATTTTCAGCAAACTGGATCAGATTCTGATATTCGATGATCGGCTTGCAGGAACCGGGCAGATCAAGTTCGATGCAGGCATCTCCCAGAGACGACACCAGTTCGGCAAAGGCCTCCTGCGTCACCGGATCGGCCAGCGCCCAGGCCGGCGTCTTGCAGAATGCCAGACGTGGCGGGAAGGGCCGGGCCTGCCGGGCGAGCTTTAGCAGTGACAGCCGTCCGCGCGGATAACTTGCATCATCGCCCGGATCCTCAGCCGACATGCAATCGACCGCCAGGGCGATGTCATCAAGCGACCGGGCCAGCACCCCGACGGTATCCAGCGTATGGGATTGCAACAATACGCCGCTGCGCGAAATCAGGCCGCGTGTGGGCTTGAAGCCATAGATGCCGCAGAAGGACGCGGGCCGAAGCACCGAGCCCGCTGTCTGTGTTCCCAAAGCAATTGGCGCCATGCCCGTTGCCACGGCGACCGCAGAGCCGGAGGATGAGCCGCCCGGCGTATGCGCGGTGTTGTACGGGTTCACTGTCGGCCCGGCCGTGAGCGAAGCCAGTTCGGTCGTAACCGTCTTTCCGATGATGATGGCTCCGGCCTCCCGCAATTGCCGTACGCAGGATGCGTCAGCATCGGGAATCCGCCCCTGGAAAATCGCCGAACCGTTTTCGCAAGGCAGGCCTCGCGCATCGATCACGTCTTTCACCGCGACGGGAACGCCGTGCAGGGGCGGCAACGCCTCGCCCGCGTCCTGCATTTTGTCAGCGGCCCGCGCCTGCGATAGCGCAAGATCGGCATCAAGATGAACAAAGGCATGCAGCTCGCCATCCCGCGCTTCGATGCGCTGCAGGAAAGCTTCCAGCAGCCGCACGGACGTGATCTCGCCCTTCCTGATTTTGTCGGCTGCTTCGGTCGCCGACAGTGCTGCCAGATCGCTCATCGCTTCCTCGCCTCACCTGAGCAATGGGGGGTGCCAAGCCCGGCCAAAATGCTCTAAGTGTTCGCTCGTGTTCAAAGGGTTGGAAGTGGTGCGTGAATGAGCGGTCAGGTTGAGTCAAGTCTTGAGACCAAAGGCGGAAACGGGGCGATAGCCCTCCCCTTGTTCGTGCTCACTATATTCGTCAGCGCTGCCTTGCTGTTTTCGGTACAGCCCATGTTCGCCAAAATGGTCCTGCCACGCCTGGGCGGCTCACCGGGTGTGTGGTCGGTGGCGATGGTCGTGTTCCAGAGCCTGCTCTTGGCGGGCTATGCTTACGCCCATGCGCTGAACCGCTGGCTTCCGGGCATACCGGGCATCGTGCTGCATATATTCGTGACGCTGGCTGCCGCAGCCACCCTGCCCTTTTCCATCGCATCAGCAGGAGCGCCACCCTCCGACGGCGAGATGCTCTACACAATCATGATTTTCTTGACTGCAATCGGCCCGGCGTTTTTCGCATTGTCTGCAAACGGTCCTCTGTTGCAGGCCTGGTTCATTCATTCCCGCCACAAAAGCGCGCATGATCCGTATTTTCTTTATGCGGCTTCCAATATTGGCAGTTTCCTCGCGCTGTTCGCATATCCCTTCGCGCTGGAGCCATTGCTGACGCTTGGGCAACAACGTCAATTCTGGACCTACGGATATTATGCGCTTGCCGTGCTGCTAGCCGTCTGCGGCGCACTGATAGGCAGGAACTGGAAACACACTGATCTGACACAATCGGACGCAACGGCGGACGACGAGCCGATTACCCTCTGGCGCATTCTGGGCTGGATCGGCCTGAGTGCTGTACCCTCCGGGCTGCTGGTTGCAGTCTCCCAGCAGATATCGACGGACGTTGCCTCGGCTCCCCTGCTTTGGGTCATTCCGCTGGCGCTTTATCTGGCGACCTTTGTCATCGTGTTTCAGCCGCGGCCTGTCATCCCGCACAAATGGATGGTGTATATACAGCCCGTTTTCGTGGCCGCCGTCATTCTCACCTCCGCGCTGGAAGTGGTGGACAACATTGCGCTTATACTGGGCGTCCATCTGGCCGCGTTCTTTGTCACGGCGATGATCTGTCACGGAGAACTCGTGCAGCGCAAACCCGCTGCCCGTTATCTCACCTCCTTCTATCTCGCCATGTCCTTCGGCGGGATGCTCGGCGGCATGTTCTGCGGCCTGCTCGCGCCCCATATTTTCAACTGGGTTGCCGAATATCCCCTGCTGCTGGTGCTCTCGCTGCTTTGCAGGCCGGGTGTTTCCATTTCACAGGCTCTGCGCAAGCCGCTGTTTGCCGCTGCCGCCCTCGCCGCTGCCGCCGGGCTGGCAACCTGCGCATACATGTTCGGAAAAATTCCCGTCGCGACCTGGCAGACAACACAGATATGGATCGTCGGCGGGTTGCTGGCGATCGCTTTGGTGTTGTGCGCCGAACGCTTCCGTCTCGCCCTGTTGATTGCTGCATGTTTTGCAATCATCCAGTATTTCCCGGCCGATGGGCGTGGCCGCGAGACAGTGCGCAGCTTCTTTGGCGTTCACAAGATCAGTGAAAGCGCCGATGGCCGATACCGCATACTCTCCCACGGCACCACGATCCACGGCGCTCAGGAAATCCGCGACGCCAAAGGCGAAAGGCTGACAGGACGGCCCGAGCCCATCACCTATTATTTCGAGGGTGGCCCGATTGCCGCCGCCGTCCGCTCGGCCCGCGAAATTACCGGAGGCCCGTTGAAGATTGGCGTCGTGGGCCTAGGGAGTGGCGCGATGATGTGCCATGCGCGCGAAGGCGATGATTGGCGTTATTTCGAAATCGATGCCGACGTCGTGCGCATCGCCCGCAATACCAGGTGGTTCAGCTATCTCAGCGAGTGCGGAGCAAAGGCTCCCATCATCCTGGGCGACGCCCGCCTGACCATGGAAAAGGAACCGGACGGGCAGTTCGACGCGTTGCTGATCGACGCGTTTGCATCAGACGCCATACCCGTGCATCTCATGACCAGAGAGGCGGTGGCGCTGTTCCAGAAAAAGCTGAAGCCCACAGGGCTGCTCATCATGCATATCTCCAACCGCCATATGGAACTGGCCTCGGAGGTAGCGGGTATCGCCGCTGCCAACGGCATGGTGACAGCCTCAGAAGATATCGACGAAAAAGATATGGCAGGAGCAAATTCCGACGAATACCGCTTCGATTTCACTGTCGCCATTCTCGCAAACTCCCCTGAAGGACTTGCGCCAATCCTCAAACAGAAGGGTTGGGATACCCTTGAACCAACGCCAGGCCAACGCCTGTGGACGGACGATTATTCAAACCTGCTCGGCTCAATCATCCGCAATTGGCGCAAGGACAAGGACGACGAGGAGTGAGGCGTGGATCACACAAGCCTCGTCATTCCGGAAAATCGCAAAGCGATTTATTCGGGACCATGAGTGAACTGGTAAGGTGACTACCCGGTCCCGGATCGCCTTCGGCGTGCGGGGTAAACCAACCCCGTCATCCCGCAAAATGCGCAGCATTTATGCGGGACGGTGCGCCGTAAACACCCAACAAAAAGATCCCGGATCGGCTGCACCGTCCGGGATGACACCAAACTCAGCGGGATAACCCAACCTCAACCCAAAAACGCGCTCACAGCTTTCGCCACTGCGTTTGGCTGATCGAATTCGGCCATATGCCCTGCGCCCTTGATGATTTGCGTCTTGCTCTTGCCGCCAAGGCCCGCGGCGAAGCGTTTGGCATAGGACTGTGGAATGACCTTGTCGCCATCGCCCCACACCAGCAGGGTGTCAGCACCAATACGTCCCAAGCGCTTGGCAATACGGGTATCGCCGAGCGGCCAGATGATAGCGGCTGCCGCGATGTTGGCATTGAGCGTCTGCACTTCCCAGTCACCAGCGTTGGCGCCGTCGGGATCCTTGTAATAGGCGCCAAGCTCGGCCGGTTTTGCCGACAGGACATCCACCATCCGGTTGGGCGGCTGGGCGAAGATGTCGGCTACTGGCGCGGCTTCTTCGAACAGTCCGAAGGGCGAGATCAACACCAGTTTGCGAACCGAACCGGGCCATATCGCGGCGACTTCCATCGCCAGGGCTCCCCCGATTGACGCCCCGATGAGATCGCCGCCATCAAGGCCCGCCGCATCGAACGCATCGCCCACCGCCAGCACCCAGTCGAGAGGACCGTCCAGTGGCTCGGACGAAGGGCCACCAGGAAAACCGGGGAGCGCCGGCGCGATCACGCGATAGTTTTCAGACAGCCGGTCGAGGAAGGGCGTCCATTTCGGTAGCCCGCCGACACCGGCGAAAAAACCAACGCGCTTGCCGCGCCCCTTTTCCCAAACACGAACCTTGCCGAGCTGCGTGCTGACAAACGTTTCCTTGTACGAGCTCATTCCGCAGCAGCTCCCATAGGCGCGCGCACCTCTGTGACGGCGGGCATACCCGTCGGCCACCACTTGTCCTCCCACTCGTTCTCGAACAGGTCCTTGATCTGCGGCAGAACCTTCTTGGCGAAGAGATCGGTGTTGTAGCGAGTCAATTGTGCGCTCATGTTGCCATAGTGAAGAAGCAGCATGAGATGCCCGACATGCATTTCCTTGCAGACTGCGCGCAGCTTGTCGGCAACTTCATCGGGCGAACCAATGACAACATGTCCGGCATCGAAAATGTCGCTGGTATCCTGACGCACGCGGCGGCGAGAGGCTTCCGCAGCTTGCATCACCTGCGAACCGACACGGGCGCGCACGGTTGCTTCTGTCGTGTAGCCCGGAGGATTGGCGTAGGATGGATCTGTATGCAGGCAGCGGCCATAAAAATAATCCGCTGACTCGCGATAGAGATCCATAGCTTCCTTGCGGTTCTCACCGACGCCGACAAATTGCAGGAACGCGGCCTGGAACGGATTTCGCTCCTTCTTGCGTTCCTTCATGGCGTTCCAGAATCCGGCCAGCGACACCTTGCTGGCCTGATGGCCGAAATAAGACAAGCTCGCATAAACAAAGCTGTTCTTTGCGCAGAGATCCCAAGTTTCAACCGAACCGCCGCCGGGAATCCAGACCGGAGGATTAGGCTTTTGAATCGGACGCGGCCAGGCGTTGACATACCGCTGCTGATTGAAACGGCCGTTATAGGAAAATGGCTTTTCCTCGCGCCATGCGCGCATGACGAAGTCGATGCCTTCATAATAGCGTTCACGCAGGTTGGACGGATTTTGGCCATAGGCGTAACAGGTATCCATCGGCGTACCGACGGGGAAACCTGCAATCAGCCGACCACCTGAAATGCAATCGAGCATCGCCATTTCTTCGGCCACCCGCGTCGGCGGGTTGTAGAGCGCCACCGAATTGCCCATCACGCACACGGCCGCGTTCTTGGTCTCGCGCGCCAGCGTGGAAGCGATGAGATTGGGCGAAGGCATGAGGCCATAGGCATTGGCATGGTGTTCGTTCACACAAATGCCGTCAAAACCCACCTTGTCGGCATACACGAGCTCATCAATGTACTCGTTATAGAGCCTGTGGCCGGCAACGGGATCATAGAGTTTGGGATCGATATCGACCCATACCGAATTATGCTTGTCTTTGAAGTCCACAGGCAGATCCTGATAAGGCATCAGGTGAAACCACATAACCTTCATGATATTTCCTCCCGGCGCGTTGGCGCCAAGCAATGCTGGCGCGAAGCAATTCCGAAGAAGACAATGGCGCAGGTTCTTGTTTCTTGCAATGGCAGGAAGCGAAAGCGGCGCAAATTTGGAGCGCATGCCCGCATGCTCACGGGTGCATAACTGGGACAAGCGATCAGGCTGCCCGACCCCGCTCCTGCAAGGTCTGTCCCAGGTTGTGCTTTTCCCGTTTTCCGGGTGATAGTGCCGCGCAAGTGATCAGAGCTGATAGGGGAGCACGCTCATGGCATCCGCACATAACACTAAACTCATCGGACATATCGATTGCGATGGCGGCGGCCAGGTCTGGATCGAGGGCAACATCCTCTATGTTGCCCACATGAAAGCCCCAAGCGGCACGAGCATTTACGACATTTCTGACCCTGCTTCGCCCAAATTCCTGTCAAAAATCGATCTGCCTGATGGCTGGCACTCGCACAAGGTGCGCGTCAAAAACGGCATCATGATCGTAAACCACGAAGAAAACGGCCCGCGCGACGTTCTCCAGTCCGGCCAGAACTTCCAGGGCGGATTGATGATTTACGATGTCAGCAAGCCCGCCTCGCCAAAACCCATCACCAAATGGATCACCCACGGCGCTGGTGTTCACCGCTACGATTTCGACGGCCGTTATGCCTATGTCTCGGCCACCAAGGAAGGGTTTGTCAGCAATATCGTTGTTATTCTTGATCTGATAGATCCTGCCAAACCCGTCGAAGTCGGCAAATGGTGGATCCCCGGCCAATGGGCCGCCGGTGGCGAGGAATATCCCTGGGCAATGTTCACCCGCCCGCGCTGCCATCATCCGCTACGCGTGGGCGACCGGCTCTACGTGAGTTACTGGCACCACGGTTTCTATATTCTGGATATTTCCGACATTTCGAACCCGAAAATGGTCGGACACGACCGACGTAGCCCGGCATTTCCGAACCCCACGCACACCTGCCTCGTTATCCCCGGCACCCACAAGGGCCGCAAGATCATGATCGTCGCTGACGAAGATGTGGCGGCGCTGCGGCCCTCTGCTCCCGCCTTTGCAATGGTCTACGACATTACCGACGAAACACTGCCGACGCCGATTTCAACAATCAACGTCGCGGGTGTCGACAAGGACGGCAGCCAGCAACCGCCAATGACCGGCTGCCACCAGCCCTCGGAAATTTTCAATGGAACCATTGTCCCCTTCGCATGGTTCGCACAAGGCCTGCGCATTTTCGACGTGAAAGATCCCTACGCCCCGCAGGAAATCGCCCATTATCAGCCCGATCCCGCACTCGGCCAAACCCGCTGTTCGTCAAACGATCTGACGATGGATTCGCGCGGACTGATCTATCTGGTGGATCGCATTCGGGGTGTCGACATAATCGAGGCGAAACAGGTCTCTTGATACGTGAATATTCTGACACAGATAAGCTCGCGGGCCGGCTTTTGGCTCGCCGGACCCTGAAAGATGAGTGAGTTGAAGCCAGTCGCGTTGTGGTTTCGCGACGACCTGCGATTGGCCGATCAGCCCGCAGTGCATGCAGCCGCAGCGACTGGCGCGCCAGTCTTCGCGTTCTACATTCTTGACGAAACATCCGGACAGCGGGCGCTGGGCGGGGCGTCGCGCTGGTGGCTGCATAATTCTCTGGCCGCACTAAAGCAGGATCTCGCCAAACGCGGATGCGATTTGCATCTCTTCCGCGGCGATGCCCGCGAACTGGCGCCCGCCATTGTCGAAAGTGTCGACGCCCGTGCGATCTTCTGGACACGCCGTTACGGCGCGCACGACATTGCATTCGACACGCAGATCAAAGCGCACCTGAAAGAGAAGGGCGTCGACGTCCACAGCAGCAATGGGCAATTGCTGCTCGAACCGTGGCAGGTAAAGTCCAAGACGGGCGATCCCTATCGTGTCTTCACGCCGTATTGGCGGGCTGCGCGCGAAGGAATGGCAGTTCCGCCGCACCTTTCCGCACCTAAAAAATTGCCAGCACCCGGAAAATTGAACACTGCGCCCTGGTCCAAAAAAAATCTGGCGGCGACCGGACTCGATAACCTGCAACTGCTTCCACATCATCCCGACTGGGCAGGCGGCTTGCGCGAGAAATGGACACCCGGCGAAGCAGGCGCCCAAAAGCGCCTTGCCCACTTCATCGATCAAGCACTGAAAGACTATGCAACAGGGCGCGATTTTGCTGATCGACAGTCCACCTCGTTACTCTCAGCGCATCTCCGCTTCGGCGAGATATCGCCAAGGCAAATCTGGCGCGCGATGCAACACGCATTGGAATCGGGCGCAATCGATCCGCGCAATGGCGACAAGTTTCTCGCCGAGGTAGGATGGCGGGAGTTCTCCTATCATCTGCTGTTTTACAATCCCGATCTCGCAATCAAAAATTTCAATCAGCGCTTTGACGCATTCTCATGGCCACATGAAAACAAGGCGCACTTGTTGGCATGGCAGCGAGGCCTGACAGGATATCCCATCGTCGATGCCGGCATGCGCGAACTCTGGCAGACAGGCTACATGCACAATCGCGTGCGCATGATTGCCGCTTCATTTCTCATCAAGCACCTGATGATCGATTGGCGCACAGGGGAAAAATGGTTCTGGGATACGCTGTGCGATGCAGACCCCGCCAACAATGCTGCCAGCTGGCAATGGGTGGCTGGATCAGGCGCTGACGCATCGCCCTATTTCCGGATATTCAATCCGATCATCCAGGGGGAAAAATTTGATCCCGTCGGAAACTACGTTCGCAAATATGTCCCGGAACTCAAAAAGCTGGATTCAAAATTCATACACAAGCCATGGATGGCGCCTGCGGAAACTCTGCGCGCCGCAGGCGTTACTTTGGGAAACAGCTATCCGCATTCTGTCGTAGATCATGGCGCAGCACGCGAGCGCGCCCTTGCGGCCTTCGCCAGCATGAAGTGATGCACTGACCTTTACTTCAGCGCCTTCTTGTTGCCCTGCCGCACGATCCAGAAGAACACAGGCGCCGGCAGCTTCGTGAAAATCTTGAGAAGCAAAGCCATTCGCCTGGGAAATGCGATTTCAAAGCCCTTGCGTTCAAAGCCATCGCATATCCGTTGCACGGCATCATCCAGTTCGACCATGAAGGGCTTGGGATAGTCTGCGCGCTCAGTCAGCGGCGTGCGCACATAACCAGGACAAACCACCTGCAGATTTATTCCAAAAGCAGCCAGATCAACGTGCAGACTTTCCCCCAATGTAATCATCGCAGCTTTTGAGGCGCAGTAAGCCGCTGCGCCCGGCATGCCTGCATAACCTGCAACCGAGGCCGTCAACGCGATCTGCCCTCGCCCGCGCAAACGCATTCTCTTCACCAGTGGTCCAAGGCAATTCAACGCGCCGTTGATATTGAGATCCAGCGTACGGCGAAAATTTTCACCGCAGGGATCATCAGGCGCATCGCGAAAATTCCCGCCCGCATTGAGAAACGCCAGCGCTATCGGTCCGTGCGCATCTTCAATGGCCTCGACCATGGCCGCCATCGCCGGGACATCGGTCACATCGCCAGTAAAAACATAAATGCCGCCACCCGCTTCACGAGCAAGCGCTTCCAGCTCCTCGCTCCGCCGGGCCGTCACGGCAACCTTGAAACCACGGCGAAGCAATTCAAGCGCGACACCGCGACCGATTCCGGAACTTGCGCCGGTGATCCAGACAATGCCGTCGACAGGTTTGGCTCGATACATGAATCATTGCCACCAATGATGCTTCAGCCGGGCATTGAACTGAGTTGCAAGCCGAAGTCTACTTCAAACACACGATTCAACATTGATTGCCATGGATCAATGCAATCAATTTGTTCAAATTGCATATTCTCACATTACCAAATAGGAAACTCTCATCATGAAAACTCAAAACCTCGCATTGAAATCAATGACAGTCGCGGCGGCGCTCGCTTGCGCTTTGGGCGCGTCGTCAGCCTTGGCGCAACCGGGTCCGGGTCGTGGCTGGTTTGGCGGTGGCTCTGGCATGATGATGGGGCCCTGGTCGATGGGTGGCGGGCATATGCGTACGCTTTGCAGCCCGCGCGGGGCCGGATTTACCGAATGGCGCGTCGCCCGCATTGAACGGCTGGTCAAGCCTACGGACGCACAAAAGCCAAAGCTGGACGACTTGAAAGCCGCCTCGGAAAAAGCTGCGGGCGCCATGGCGGCGGCCTGCCCATCGGCCACACCGGCAACGCCCGCCGCGCGCCTTGAATTCATGGAAAAGCGCACCGAAGCTATGTTGGCCGCCATAAAGACCGTACGTCCCGTGTTCGAGGCGTTTTACGCTTCGCTTTCTGACGAGCAGAAGGCCAATCTCGATGGCCGGGGTCGCATGAATGATGGCCGTGGGCGCTTCGATCCGGGCCGCGGGCGCTAGCCACCCATCACACCACACTCCCGGCGGCGAGCCGCCGGGCC
>CAMDKB010000121.1 GCA_945901195.1 Rhizobium sp. Q54 | reverse complement strand
CACGCCAGTCCTCTGCCATCGCCAGCCTCCCATAAAGCTGGCTCCCCATGAATCAGGAAAATCGCTCCTTGGGAATCGAGAAATCACATTTCTACCAAAGTAGTGCTAGCTTTGCCTCGTCTATGTGCCGATTTTGCCATGCCGGACATTGTTTTTGCGCGATACGGGTAAATATCGTGCTATGAGGACCCCATATCAGGATAGCCGCACGAAAGGTCCTCACCATGTTCATCCAGACGGAAGCCACGCCAAACCCCGCCACGCTGAAATTCCTGCCGGGACGCACCGTCATGGAGGCCGGCGTTCTGGATTTTGCCAGTGCTCAGGAGGCAACCCGTTCATCACTGGCGCAGGCGCTGTTTGGCATTGCCGGGGTAAGCGGTGTCATGTTCGGTTTCGATTTTGTGTCGGTGACCAAGGACTCGGGCGAATGGCAACATCTGAAGCCGGCCATCCTTGGCGCACTCATGGAACATTTCATGAGCGGCGCGCCTCTTTTGCATGAGAATGCCGCGACTGTGGCGGCCGATGGCGAGGAATTTTTCGCGCCGGAAGATGCCGAAACTGTCGAGACAATCAAGGAGCTGATCGAGACACGTGTTCGTCCGGCGGTCGCCAGCGATGGTGGCGATATCACGTTCCGCGGCTTTCGCGATGGCACGGTTTATCTCACCATGAAGGGCGCCTGCGCCGGCTGCCCATCTTCAACGGCCACACTCAAGAGCGGAATTCAGAACTTATTGAAACATTTCGTGCCCGAAGTGCTCGAAGTCGAACAGATGCAGCTTTGAGCGCCCGGCTGAACGATGCGAATCCTGGCGATAGACACTGCGCTTAACGTCGTCTCTGCCTGCGTCTGGGACAATGACGATGCGATCATGCTCGCCAGCGAAGCGCTGCCGATCGAACGGGGGCATGATGAGCATCTGCTGCCGCTGGTTGAACGTGTGCTGGATCAGACCGATGGTGGATTTGACACCATAGACCGTATCGCCGTGACGATTGGGCCGGGTTCGTTCACCGGCATTCGCATTGGCATTGCAGCGGCCCGCGCCATGGGCATGGTCCGCGCCATTCCAGTTATCGGAGTGCCAACGCTGGTGGCATTCGCCGCTCCCTTCATCGGCAAGGACGAGGCTACCGTTGCGGCCATGATCGATGCCCGGCACGGACAAGTTTACACGCATGTCTTTTCGCCTTCCGGAAAGACGTTTGTCGAGCCGCGGGTTCTCCCTGTCTCCAATGCGGTCCGGCTGCTGGGTTCAGGCCCGATCATACTCACCGGCAATGCTGCACCCATCGCAGCCATCGAGGCTTGGTCGACAGGCTTGCGCGCTGAGGTGCGGGGCGATACCCGATCTCCCGATATTTCCTTCGTGGCCCGACTGGGCACGCTCGCCAATCCCGCTTCGGCTCCACCAGTTCCGCTGTATCTCAATCCGGCCAATGCGAAACCGGCAACACCCAGCGCGCTGGCGCAGGGGCGCCTGCACGCACCAGCCCAGGGTTAGTGACCATGTTCTCCAGGCTGCGCCGGCGCGCCCGCCCCATTGTTGAGGTTCTTCGCGCGGAACATGCAGTAGAATGCGCGCAGCTTCACGCTGATTTTTTTGCCCACCCCTGGGGCGTGAACGAATTCGAGGCGCTGATCACGAGCGCAGCGGTTTACGGCGCTGTTGGCGTGGACCCATCGCAGGGGGATGTCGGTGGCTTCATACTGGTGCGGCGCGCCGCCGACGAAGCGGAAATCCTCACGATTGCGGTGGACAAGTCCTTGCAAAAGCAGGGCCTGGGTCAGGAATTGCTTGAACATCAGAGGGATGTCCTGCGCCGGATTGGTGTGCGCCGACTGTTTCTGGAAGTCGACGAGGAAAACCGGGCGGCGCGGCGGCTGTACGAAAAACTGGCGTTCGCGCAGGTGGGAATCCGTCCCGACTATTATCGCAGCAGCCAACGCAAACCTTCCAATGCCCTGATCCTGGCCTGCGACTTGTAGAAGTTCGGTTTTGACAGGATTACCTGATGGGAACCGGCACCCATTTTGCTTGAAAGCCTATTGAAGTTTTACCTGTGGCAGCCGCCGGGAAATCGCGTAAAAGAACCCATGCATAACCAGGATGACGGTGCTAACACCGAAACGGGACCACAGGCTGGCTCAGGCGAGGTCACGTCGGCGCGCGCAAAACGCAAAGTGCAAATTCGCTCGTTTGGCTGCCAGATGAACGTTTATGACGCCACGCGCATGGGCGATCTGCTGGAAAAAGAAGGTTACGAGGAAACCGCGAGCCAGGACGACGCCGATCTGGTTATTCTCAATACGTGCCACATTCGCGAGAAAGCTTCCGACAGGGTTTTTTCCGAACTCGGACGCCTGCGCGAAATCAAGGAAGAGCGGGCTGCTTCCGGAGCTTCTTTCAAGATTGCCGTCGCCGGTTGCGTGGCGCAAGCGGAGGGCGCTGAAATCCGCCGCCGCGAACCTGCAGTCGATCTCGTTGTCGGACCACAAAATTATCACAAGCTCGGCGATTTCCTGCGGGCCACGGATATCGGGCGAAGCGTGGTCGATACGGAATTTCCCATCGAGGACAAATTCGACCACCTCATCGCGCCTTCACCCCGGCGTTTGCAGCAACGCGGCATAAGCGCATTCGTGACCGTTCAGGAAGGTTGCGACAAATTCTGCACGTTCTGTGTCGTGCCCTACACGCGTGGCTCGGAAGTTTCGCGGACGCCTGAAAACATACTCACGGAAATCCGTCAGCTTGGGTCAGGGGGCGTGCGTGAAGTCACGCTGCTGGGACAGAACGTCAACGCCTACCATGGCGAGGACGAGAGCGGGCGCGCGTGTTCTCTGGCGCGGCTCATGGAAAAAATCGCTGCCGTCGACGGCATTCTGCGCGTGCGCTACATGACCAGCCATCCGCGCGACATGGGTGAGGATCTCATCGCCGCGCATGGAAACCTGCCCGCGCTGATGCCTTTCCTCCACCTTCCGGTGCAATCGGGATCAGACCGAATTCTGGCAGCAATGAACAGAAACCATCGCGCGGCCGATTACATCGAACTGATTGCGCGATTGCGGGCCGTGCGTCCCGATATCGCGCTATCTTCCGACTTCATTGTCGGTTTTCCCGGCGAAACCGAACAGGATTTCCGGGATACTGTCGATCTCTGTGAAACTGTCACATTCGCGTCGACTTACTTCTTCAAATATTCGATGCGTCCGGGCACGCCTGCTGCGTCGCTTGGCGATCAGATCGACGAGGACACAAAGCGTGATCGTCTCGCGCGCCTGCAAAACGTTGTGGAAAGACAAAGGCACGCCTTCAATTCTGCGATGGTCGGGCGCACTGTCGACGTATTGTTTGAAAAAGAGGGTCGCCAACCAGGTCAAATATCGGGAAAGTCGCCTTATCTGCAGGTGGTGCATGTGGATGCAGACAAGAGCCTGATCGGCCAGTGCCACCAGGTCGAAATCATGGCGGCAGGAACCAATACCCTGTTCGGACGGTTCGCATAGCTTAGAAGCGGTATCAACCAGGATGTGCAGATGAAAACATCAATTCCGGGACGCGCCACTCAGGCACGCGATGACACTTCACCTGTTCGAATTGTCGCGTCATCGAAGGATGTTCCAGGAAGGGATGGAAACCCGGAAGCCACGGAGATCACTGTGGCGTTCGAGGATAACCGATTCACTTCAATTGTATTTGGCCAATACGATCAAAATCTTGCCCGCGTCGAAAGGCGGCTCGGCGTTGTGGCGCAAGCCAACGGCAATCACCTGACAATCAAGGGCCCGCCGGAAGCCTGTCAAAATGCACGGCGCGTCTTTGAAAACCTTTACGCCCGGGTGAAACAGGGGCAGAAAATCACCCTTGGCGATGTCGACGGCGCGATGCAGGAATCACTGCTTCAAGGGTCGCTGTTTCCTGCGGACGACAAAGTCGGGCGGGTGACATTCGGGCAAATTTCCACACGCCGTCGCGGCGTGGTTCGGGCGCGCAACGCAGCCCAAGATACGTATCTGCAGGCGCTGCGCCGGGACGAACTTGTTATCGCCGAGGGCCCTGCAGGTACTGGCAAAACATGGCTGGCTGTCGGCCACGCAGTGCAATTGCTGGAACAGGGGACTGTGGAGCGGCTCATACTTTCGCGCCCTGCCGTGGAAGCGGGCGAGCGGCTGGGTTTTCTGCCTGGCGATATGCGCGAAAAGGTTGACCCCTATTTGCGGCCGGTTTTCGATGCGCTGAATGACTTCATGGACCCCCGGCTTGTGGAGCGCGGCCTGACAACGGGAATGATTGAAGTCGCCCCGCTTGCCTTCATGCGCGGGCGGACGCTGACCAAGGCCTGCGTTCTGCTCGACGAAGCGCAGAACGCCACGGCGATGCAGATGAAAATGTTTCTGACACGGCTTGGCGAGGGCTCGCGCATGATCATCAGCGGTGATCCCTCCCAGATCGACCTGCCGCCGGCCCAGAAATCGGGACTGGTGGAAGCGGTGGATATTCTTGCGGGGCTTGAAGGCATCGGCCATGTAGTGTTTGGCGAGGGCGATGTGGTGCGCCACGACCTCGTCGCGCGCATCGTGAAAGCCTATGAAGCGCGTTCGCGGGCCGCCAAGGGGGAAATCTGAATGCTGGGAATTGGCCAATTATGAGTCTCGCGATCGAGCCGGTTATCGATGCGCCGGGATGGTCAGTCGATTTCGACCCCGAGGCGCTGGCTCACACCAGCATTGAGGCCGCGGCCCGCAATCGCAGTGGCGTGGCCGATCAAGGCCCGGAAGTCTGCGTAATCTTCACCAGTGACGGCAAGATGCGCGAGTTGAACCGGGACTGGCGGAAGATCGACAAGGCGACAAATGTGCTTTCATTTCCCGCCATTCAGCCGCCAAAAGGCGCGCCCCCCATGGGATTGGGCGATATCTTTCTGGGCCTGGAAACAGTCCAGCGCGAAGCAGCGGAACAGGGCAAAAGTTTCCACGATCATACGGCGCATCTGATCGTACATGGCTTTCTGCATCTGATCGGCTATGATCACGAAACGGATAGCGAAGCAGCTGACATGGAAGGCGAGGAGACTGTAATTCTCGCGACGCTCGGCATCGCAAATCCCTATGATGGAGAATGGCGGCCTGAAAATGCCGGCTGATGGCAATGAGTGATACAAACCAGAGTTCAAGCAGGCACGAGCGTGCGGGACTATTCGACAGACTCCGCACCTTGTTTGGCGCTCCGCAAACGTCGGTCCGCGAAGACATCGAAGACGCGCTGGAGGAAGCGAGCGAGAACGACCTGTCAGCGCAGGAGCGTGCGATGCTCCGCAGCGTGCTGGGCCTCCATGAACTGAGGGTGCGCGATATCATGGTACCGCGCACTGATATTACCGCCGTCGAAAAATCAGATACGCTCGGGCATGTACTCAATCTGTTCAGAACCGCCGGGCATTCGCGACTCCCAGTCTATGAGGACAGCCTCGATTCGCCGCAGGGCATGGTACATATCCGTGACTTCCTGGAATTGCTGGCACGGCTTTCCAACCCCGCCACGTCCGGTGCAGGGGCTGGACTTTCCAATCGAAACGAGCCGCCCGCCGATGAACTGACCAAGTTTGGCGCGATTGATTTGTCGATTTCGTTGCCCGTCTCGGAAGTCTTGCGGCCTGTCTTGTTTGTTCCGCCATCCATGCCTGTGCTCGACCTGCTGGTGCGGATGCAAACCGAGCGTACGCATATGGCTCTCGTCATCGACGAATACGGGGGTACTGACGGGCTTGTTTCAATCGAGGATGTCGTAGAGGTGATCGTCGGCGATATCGAGGATGAGCACGATATCGATGAGACCCCAAGGATCGAATCCACATCGGCAGACGAATATGTCATCGACGGGCGCGCTCTGCTCGATCAGGCGATAGCTGTCACCGGGATCGATTTTCTGATCGGCAAGGACATGGACGAAGTCGAAACAGTCGCGGGTTTTGTCGCCACTGTTGCCGGACGTATTCCGGAAAAGGGCGAGGCGATCCGGCTTTCAGACGAATGGGAATTCGAAATCCTCGATGCCGACAGACGCCGTATCAAGCTGGTGAAGTTACGCAAACCCGATGCGCATCAGAATGGCCCCGGCGTAACGCCGGTATGATATGACGGGTTTGGCTCGCGAATCACTGTTCGCGATTAATATTCGCGATTCAGGGGAATGCGGCATTTGAACCAGGCCGGCTTCATTATCAGAACGGCGCATTGGATTATTCTGTCGTCCGGCTGGACACGGCGGCTGATCGCTTTTGGGGCCGGTGCGCTGGGCGCGCTCGCGATGGCGCCCTTCGATCTGTTTCCGGCGCTCGCTCTGACCATGACCGCCGCGATCTGGTTGATCGACGGCTCCGGCCGGGCAGCAGGGGCCGCCAGCTCGCGCGCATCGATATTGCGTTCGGCACTCAGCGCTGCGGGCGATGGATGGTGGCTTGGTTTTGGATATTTTGTTGCGGGCCTTTGGTGGCTCGGCGCTGCATTTCTTGTGGAGGCCGATCAATTCGCCTGGGCGTTGCCTCTCGGTGTACTTGGACTTCCCGCGGGCCTCGCTTTTTTCACGGGGTTCGGTTTTTTTCTGTCGCGCTTGCTGTGGTCGAGCGGCAGCGCGCGGCTCTTCGCGCTGGCCGCGGGACTTGGCGCTTCTGAATGGTTGCGCGGCATAGTCTTGACGGGGTTTCCGTGGAATGATTTCGGCATGGCGCTCGGCGGAAATCTCGCGCTGGCGCAAGTGAGTGCTATCACCGGGCTGCATGGGCTGACCTTTATCGCCATCGTGCTTGCCGCAAGTCCTGCAGTGCTGACCGATACAGTCGCGCTGGAAAAGCCGCGGCCAGGGCGCTTGCGCCTGTTGAAACATCCGCTGGGTCTTGCCTGCGCTGTGCTTGCAGGACTTGCCGCATTTGGAGCCGTGCGACTGGCTGGCAATCCCACCGCCTTTTCGGTGCAGACCCGCTTGAGGGTCATGCAGCCAAATCTGCCGCAAGATACGAAATTCCGGCCCGAGAACAAGAATGCAATCCTCGATCATTACATTCGTCTATCGGGCAGCACGAGCGCCGAGCACCCCAATGGTCTGGCGACTGTCACGCATCTCATCTGGCCGGAATCGGCGTTTCCCTTCATTCTTTCGCGTGATGCAGAGGCTCTGGCGCGCATCGGCTCCAGAATACCGCGCGGGGCCTATCTCATGACGGGCGCGGCGCGGGCGGAGCCGCCACGGCAGAATTCCAGCACGCGCAACGCCAATCGCGCAATCTATTACAACTCAATTCACGTGATTGAATCTGGCGGGGCCATCGCGGACACATACGATAAAGTCCATCTGGTACCATTTGGCGAGTACCTGCCGCTGGCTTCTGTGCTTGAAACGCTGCGGCTGCGGCAGTTCGTGCATATTCCTGGCGGCTTCGATGCAGGGGCCCGCGCACGCCTGCTCGCTGTGCCGGGCCTCCCCGTCATTGCGCCCCTGATCTGCTACGAGTCCATTTTTACTGGCGAAGTGGTTCCCAGTAACACGGGAACGGAACGTCCTGGTGCAATGCTGAATGTCACCAATGACGGATGGTTCGGCCGCACGCCCGGTCCGTATCAGCATCTGGCCATGGCTCGGCTGCGCGCGATTGAGGAGGGATTGCCGCTCATTCGGGCCGCGAATACCGGCATTTCTGCCGTGGTTGATTCCTATGGGCGTATCGTGGCGCATCTCGAGCTGGGGAGCGCCGGTGTACTCGACAGTCGCCTGCCATTGCCAGGACCGCCAACGCCATTCAGCCGCTGGCCTCTGGTTGGCCCGGGGTTTCTGGGTTTTCTATGTCTGGCGGGGGCGCTCGCACTGCAGCGTCGGCGGCATTTGCCTGTCTGAATGGTTTAGGTTATGCTTCTTATCCTACCGATTAGTTTATAGTTGAACTAATGGGAATTCAGCGTTGCATTCCCGTGCATCTACCCTATTACGTGAATCATCTCATTCGCTCGGTGAACCGCCAAGCTAAGGAATAAGTTGATGAAACAGACCCCCAACCCGATCGACAAGCACGTTGGCGCGCGTGTCCGCATGCGCAGGATCATGTTGGGCTTCAGCCAGGAGAAACTCGCTGATTCGCTGGGCGTCACGTTTCAGCAAGTCCAGAAATACGAGAAGGGAACAAACCGGATTGGCGCAAGCCGACTTCAGGAGATCTCCAAATCGCTCCAGGTGCCGCCTTCTTTTTTCTTCGACGGCGCACCAGCGACGGGCGGCATCCCATCGGAAATGGGCTTCCGCGAGGAGGCCGCTGCAGCTTTCGTCACCGACTTCCTGTCCACCGCTGAAGGCCTGCAATTGAACAAGGCTTTCTCTCGAATCCAGGATGTAAAAGTGCGGCGGCGAGTGCTCGAACTGGTGGTATCACTGGCCCCGCCCGAGGAAGAATACGCCACGCCGGCACCCGAAAAATCCGGGGTCTGATTGGGCCAAATCCCGTTCTTTTTATAGAACGTTCCAGCCAAAAACGCTTGACCTGCCGAACGCGCACTGCCAATAAGGCGCGCTTTCCGGCCCCTGCCGGAGTTCAAACCGGTAGTCCGGCGAAATTCAATATTCGCCTTCCGGTTATCAGTCATCCTGCAAGCTGCAAATCGCAAGCTGCAAACCGGAGGCATCGCCGTGGCGCGTCAAAGTTATTTGTTCACCAGCGAATCAGTGTCTGAAGGCCATCCCGACAAACTTTGCGACCGGATTTCGGACGAAGTCGTGGATGCATTCTATCGTGAAGGCGCCAAGGAGGGTCTCGACCCCTGGAATATCCGCGCTGCCTGCGAAACCCTTGCAACGACCAATCGCGTCATCATCGCCGGCGAATATCGCGGCCCGCGCGGCGTCAATGTCATGCTGATCCAGGATCTCGCCCGCAAGGCGATCAAGGATATCGGTTACGAGCAGGAAGGCTTTCACTGGGCGAACGCCAACATTGAAGTTCTGCTGCATAGCCAGTCCTCAGACATCGCGCAGGGCGTCGACGCCAAGCAGCCGTCCAATGCCGAAGAAGGCGCGGGCGACCAGGGCATCATGTTCGGTTATGCCTGCAACGACACCCCGGACCTAATGCCTGCGCCCATCTTCTACGCGCACAAGATCCTGTTCGATCTCGCTCAGGCCCGCAAATCCGGCAAGGGTCCGGCTGCGCAGCTCGGCCCGGACTCCAAGAGCCAGGTGACGGTGCGTTACGAAAACGGCAAGCCCGTTGGCGTGACCGAAATCGTTGTTTCGCATCAGCACATCGTGAAGGACCTTTCCTCGAACCAGGTTCGCGAAATAGTGCAGCCGTTCGTCGAAAAGGCGCTTCCTGCCGGCTGGATTTCCAAAGACACCAAGTGGCACATCAACCCGACCGGCGCCTTCTACATCGGCGGCCCGGATGGCGATTGCGGCCTTACAGGACGCAAGATCATCGTGGACACCTACGGCGGTGCGGCTCCCCATGGCGGCGGCGCGTTCTCCGGCAAGGACCCGACCAAGGTTGACCGCTCGGCAGCTTACGCTTCGCGTTATCTTGCCAAGAACGTGGTTGCGGCCGGGATTGCCGATCGTTGCTGCATTCAGCTGTCTTACGCCATCGGCGTCGCCCGTCCGCTGTCGGTTTATGTCGACACTTACGGCACCAGCAAGGTTGATGAAGCCAAGATCGAAGAAGCTGTGGCCAAGTGCATGGACCTGACACCACGCGGCATTCGCTCGCACCTCGATCTCAACAAGGCGATCTATTCACGCACTTCAGCCTATGGCCATTTCGGCCGCAAGCCTGATGCGGACGGTGGCTTCTCCTGGGAGAAGACCGATCTGGCCGAAGCGCTCAAGAAGGCTGTGTGATCTGCTTACCTAATCCAGTGACACGGGCGGCCTTGTGCCGCCCGTTTTGTTTGAGGCAGGGGCCATGAACGAGGGTAGGGAAGACTTCCGCCGCAAGCTTACGTCGTTTGGACGGCGCAAGGGCAAGACCTTGCGCAGCTATCACAGCTCGCTCATGCAGACGGCCTTGCCACGCGTCGAAATTGAAGCGGCCGAGGTGCATGAAAGTCCGCTCCGGCTTTTTCCCGCGCGTTGCAGCGATCTCTGGCTTGAAATCGGTTTTGGCGGTGGCGAACATCTGGCGGATGATGCCGCGCGTCACCGGGATATTGCATTCATCGGCTGCGAGCCATTCGTGAACGGGGTAGCCAAACTGCTGGCGGAAATTGAAGCGAAAACCCTCGACAATGTGAGGGTTTTTCCCGGCGATGCACGCGAAATTCTGGCGCAATTGCCAGATGCCTGCCTCGGGCGCGTCAACATTCTATACCCCGACCCCTGGCCTAAAACACGTCAGAAGAAGCGCCGTTTCATCAGTCCGGAAACGCTGGCAAGCCTTGCCCGGGTCATGAAGCCTGGCACGCCCCTGCGCTTTGCCACCGATATCGACGACTACAGCGCCTGGACCCTCAGCCGGGTTCTCAAATCGCCCTCTTTCGACTGGACGCAGACCAAGGACAGCGACTGGTTGACCCCGTGGGAATTCTGGCCCTCCACGCGATACGAAGCCAAGGCGCTGCGCGAAGGACGCAAGCCCGTCTATCTCAACTTCGTTCGTAATTCTGCGATCACCTGATCTAGATCCTGCGTTCGGTTGTTCAGATTGATGCGCAAAAGGCGCATAAAGCGTCTGGCGTCCAACAACAAAATTGCATGATAGTCTTCGCAGCATTGCATCAGGAACGCCTTGTTGGCGGGATGTTCGGGAGTCATAGCCAGGAGGTGACTCACGGTCGACCAGGCAAAGTTTCCACTGCGGCAGGCCAACAACAACAACCCCGTGTCGCTTGAGAGGACGCTACGCTCGGCCAATTCAATGGGAAAGTTGAACATGATCGCGAAAGCGCAGATTGCCTGATCGCGGTCGATTCCCTGCGCATACAGGGCAATATCAAT